>NZ_JAMPJZ010000015.1:0-88395 GCF_039961835.1 Trichocoleus sp. ST-U1 | reverse complement strand
TGAGTTTCTCGGCTTAAATCTCTAATAAATCTCATAAGTCTCTTGTTTTCTTGACTTTTGTTTTAGCTTATTCTACTTTTTATTATGTGTAATTTATTTTACATAAGCACTTATTTAAAGGTTATTGTTTTATTCACTGATTATTGTTATTTTTAAGGTTGATTTTTTGCTAAATTTTTTAAGCAAAAAAACAAAGTAATTATTCTATTTTTTAACTTTATAAAAATATATTCATATGAAAATATATTTTATTTTTAGGCGTTACTAATACCAATCGTTGGTTCTATTAATTTAAACAAATTAAAAAAGCAGTCTATGTTAACGAATGCCGATAGTTTATAATCACGTTTAATTTATTTTAAATCGATCCCCGTAGACTCGACAACTTGTAAAAGCTGATTTAAGCACAGTTTTATACAATATTGTGATAAATAAAGGTTTACGTTTAAAGCCAATTGCCAATCTATCGCATAGCTAAACATTTTCCATGTGTAAGCAACTTAGGAGGTGAATCAAAACGTATACAATGTTTAGAATTGTATGGCTTTCATTGTCAAAAAAATTTAAACTCGCTTTTTTACATTTAGTAAAATAAACAATAAAACTATATTATCTAAAGGCTCTTTATTAAAAGAGCTTTAACAAAATTAAAAGTTGTAAAAATGTAAAAATCGTACTTCTATCTATGCTAAAAAATACCTCTAAAAACATTGAATTATGTAAATTTGAGACATCAATATTTACAAGCATTTGAGAGAAAAAAAATTGAAGGATCGCGAGTCCTTTCCTAAAGAGATGAGGCAGCAGCTAGCTTCTTACTTGTGGTACTCTCACAAATAGTTGAGCTGAAAGAATTTGCGAACTTTTCATAGTAGTTGCCTTTATGTCTTCGCGTCTCTTGAGCAAAAATCTCAAATCAGCTCTTCCCGGCGTGTCGTAGATGTTCGCTTCTTCATTTCAGCCACAACCGCCACCCCGTCATGATTGTCGCTGTGGTTTCAGATATCAATTTCATAAACTGCCGAGGGAATAATCATGCCAAAGATAGAATTGACAATTAGGCAGGTAATTGACTTAGTTAAACAACTGCCACAGGAGGATCAGTCCATACTCTTGGATACCCTCGCCTCGGAAAGAAAGATGAATGGCACAGATAGGTTAACAGAGAAAGAGCAGCAGATGCGCGTCTTGAGTGCTGAACGGGGGCTGGATTGGGACAGCTTGAGTGAAGACGACCAAGAGGTGCTTGTTGATAAGTTGCTGCACAAGCATAAGTAAATCCCTAGCTAGAGCGTTGTTTTCGATAGCAATGTTTTTTTCTGGCTTCCACGCAAAGGGAAGCCAGTTTCGCAAAGGGAAGCCAGTTTTTAATCTAACTAAACTAAGGCAAAAATCGATCCAAAGCTTCTTTTAGCTTTTCAATTTCAACTTCAATATTGCCTTCTTCAGCTGCGCGGGCAATACACTCAGTTAAATGTTCATCCAAAATTATCCGCGCCACCCGATCTAGGGCACCCCGCACAGCAGCAATCTGCACGAGAACTTTGGGGCAGGATTCGCTTTCCTGCACCATATTTTTGATGCCTCGGACGTGTCCTTCAATCCGAGACAAGCGATTAACAACCCGCCGCAGTGATTCTTCGCTGTGGACATGATGATGGGGAGACTCTTCATCCCCATGCTCGTGGGTATGTGAACGACCGTGGACGGGCAAGGTTTCGTCAGTTAGCGGATTCGATCCAATCATGGAGAGTCAATAAGGCAGCATTTGTATTCCACATCGTAGCCTATTTAAGTATCTGCTCTTCTAGAGATGAAAAATTGTACTACACTCCACTTCGTGCCCCTACGCTAATGTGTCGCCTCAAAGAATGCGTCTTTATGTTTATAGAAATTTGAGATGTAGGGAAAACCGCATCAGTGCTTGAGCCTAAGTTCAGTCGTTTCACCTGTAAAAATAACTATAGGGATATTTTTGTTACCAGATAGATCATCACAAAGCTAGAAAATTGATGCTATGCAATTTCCAAAGTTTTTTCGGTTTCTGCGTCAAGTCAGTACCTATGTAATTGCCACCTTTCTAGGAGGCATTTTGGCGTTTGGCACTTATCGTGTCTTGCCGTCTCAGGCTGGCCCTGCTCCCAAAGAAGTTGCACTTACTCCAGGGGCATCAGAGCTGGTAGCGCAAAGCAGTATTTCTAGAATTCCCAATACTGCTGCAACTGGCAGTTTTGTCACCGCAGCGGTGAATCGGGTAGGAGCGGCAGTCGTCAGAATTGATACCGAGCGCACAGTCAACCGTAACATCGATCCGTTGTTTGACGACCCCTTCTTCCGGCGTTTTTTTGGTGAAGAGTTGCCCAGAGGGCCGATGCAAGAGCGCCTACGCGGTCAAGGCTCTGGTTTCATTATTGACAAGAGTGGGATTATTTTGACAAATTCCCATGTGGTCAATCAGGCGGATAAGGTGACTGTCACCCTTAAGGATGGACGCACAATAGAGGGGAAGGTACAAGGTGCCGATCCGGTAACGGATTTGGCGGTGGTCAAAATCGATGGAGGTAGCGACTTACCCGTGGCACCTCTTGGAGATTCTAACGAAGTGCAAGTGGGTGACTGGGCGATCGCAGTCGGCAATCCATTAGGATTGGATAACACTGTCACCTTGGGAATTATCAGTACCCTTAAACGCTCCAGTGCCGCTGTGGGGATTCCTGACAAGCGATTGGATTTCATTCAAACCGATGCAGCGATTAATCCAGGTAACTCCGGTGGACCACTCTTAAATCAACAGGGTGAAGTAATTGGCATCAACACGGCGATTCGTGCTGACGCAATGGGGATAGGCTTTGCAATTCCGATTAATCAAGCCAAAACAATTTCTGTTCAGCTGGCGCGTGGAGAAAGAGTCGCTCATCCCTATCTCGGCGTTCAAATGGCAACCCTAACGCCCCAAGTAGCGGCTGAAAACAACAGCGACCCCAATGCTCCCCTACAGGTGCCAGAAATCAACGGGGTCCTAGTCGTGCGAGTGTTGCCAAATACCCCAGCTGCCAAAAGTGGAATGCGCCGGGGGGATGTGATTTTGGAGATTGATGGGCAACCCGTGAAGACTGCCGCCGAGTTGCAGAGAATTGTCGAGAATAGCCGTGTCGGTCAGGTTATACAGATGAAGGTGCAGCGCGCCAGCCAAGCGACATCCATTAGCGTCCGCGCTGGTGAATTGCAAGAACAGTCTTAATTAGTGCTGAGGGCTGAGAGGTGAGGACTGAGTGCTTGAGACTTGAGGATTGAGTGAATTAAAAGTAAAAAGGAATAGAGAAGAGAATATTCTCTTCTCTATTCCTTTTCTAAGGTCTGCAACTTTTTCTTAACTTTCTTAACCCCCTTTTTAAGGGGGAGAAATACAGAAAGTTGCACACCGCGGTTACTACTTTTTGTCTCCTCTTTCTACTCTCTCTTCAGTTCTCGGTACTCATTACTCTCTAGTCGTCGTCCTCAAAGTCGTCGTCATCCTCAACATCGTCAATGAGGTCGTCGTCATCATCAAGAACTGGAGAGATAGCGCCGCCCATTCCATAAGTAGGCCGTTCTTCAAATCCAAGACCTGGGCTGTAAGCACGAGCTGTTCGGTCATCCAGCACCACGTCCAGCGCGTCCTCCTCAACATCCAGTCCGGAACCGAAGCCAGATGCTGACATATCAACATCTGAGCTGATGCTGTCCTCATAGGCATTGAACCCGGTTCCTGCCGGAATCAGTCGCCCAATGATCACATTCTCCTTCAGACCGCGCAGCCAGTCAGATTTGCCTTCAATTGCTGCTTCGGTGAGAACCCGCGTCGTTTCCTGGAAAGATGCCGCAGAAATAAAGCTATCTGTATTCAGCGATGCCTTGGTAATCCCCAGCAACATCGGCGTATATTGCGCCGGTGCCCCGCCAGTAATTGCCATCGCTTCATTCACTTGCTCAATCTGCCGCAGTTCCACCAACTCTCCCGGCAGCATCGTGGTGTCGCCGCCATCATCCACCCGGACTTTCGAGGTCATCTGGCGCACAATCACCTCAATATGCTTATCAGAAATATCAATCCCCTGAGATTGATAAACCGACTGCACTTCATTCACCAGGAAAGTCTGAACCTTCTGCAACGCCATCAGCGCCGCTTCGTAGACTCCCATCGTTTCCCGGTAATGCTCAAAGAAAATCTCTAGAATTTCATGAGGGTTGGCAGGACCATCGGTTAGCGCCTCCGCAGTCTCTACAACCATGTCATCTCCCACAATGACGTTCTGTCCGGGGCCGAGGGGATAGTCAGCCACGACGCCGTCCGATTCAATGACTTTAATCTCCTCTGCGTCCTGCTGAGGTCCGTAAACGACCTGAGCCGTTCCCGAACGCCGTGCCAAAATACACGCTTCTTTTGGCTTCCGGGCCTCCAGCAGTTCTTCAATACGTGGCAAACCTTGGATGATATCCCCAGTTTTCGCCCGCTCAAAGACTAGCAGCACTAGGTTGTCACCCCGCTGCACCAAGTCTCCATCATCGATATGCAAGACGGCTCCGGAAGACACGCGATAAGGACGAGCCAGACGCATCTGGATCGAATCCTCCAAGATGGCGGAAATTTGACCCGACTCTGGGGCAAGTACGCCAGAGGCGATCTCAGTCCCTGCTACTAACAGCGCTCCCACTTTTACGGTGGGTTTAGCGCCTTTCGTATCAACACTTATCCGGTCGGTATCCCGAACCAGCAGCACCCGGCGAATCGAGGCTTCTCCAGCGCGAATCCCCCGGACTTCTCCGGCATCCTTGCACTGAATTTCCGTGCGAGCCACAACGGCTCCTGGCTCGATCTGCTGACCGTCAGTCACCATAATCCGTGTATGGGTACTGCCAGAAAGTGGATCTGCCGCTGTATCCCGACGAATCACCAGAGATTCCGAAACCAAGAGCTGTAAACGCATTTCTGAAGTCCGAGGCGAAAGTTCAGAACTTACGGTTGAAAGCGCGGAGCTTTCTTCGTCGTCCTTGCCTTTTGCTTCAACTCCCTTTCCTTCAATTGGCAGCAACTCAATATCCGCCGCCAGTAGTTCTAAAGCACCAAGGCTCTCGGAACTGCTCTCACTTTCAGCTCCATAGCCAATTTCCAGAACCAATTGCGTCCGCAGCAGTTCCAGCCCTCCGATGGACTTCACCCGTTCCCCATCTTTGTAAGGAAGCCGCTGAACTGCCCGCAGCTCAATCTTGTAACGCCCCCTGCCAGAAATAGAAGCTTGAGACGGTACGCTCGGCTCATCCGGAACGTGAAACTCAGTCACTGGACGCAGCAACAATGCAGGGCCTTCAGGGGTTTCCACAAATTCGGTATAGCGCAACTCGCTAACCGTTAGCCCTGGCATAACTTCCTGCCCCGGATAGAACAGCGATCCATCTGTTCCCATAACTGCTTCTGGGTCATCGACCAAATGTAGTTCACCGGGCTTAATCACGATTTCCCGTAGGATATCGTTTTTCTGAGTTACTTCCACTATCCCAGCTGTTTGACAGAAGATATCTTTGACGACCTCTGTCATGGCTTCTACGTATTGACCGTCTTCCACTTGCAGGAGGGAGATATCCTTGTTCACTTCATGGGATTCTTCTGGAATCCACAGCAAGGTGCCGCCTTTGATGACTTCGTATCCTTGTTTTGCCTTGGCTTTTTTGGCAACTTCCACACCGGCGTATTTGATAATTCCCCCGGTCTGGGTGTTATAGCGATCGTCAATTAAGTCGGCTACTACCTGGTGGTTTTGAACTTTTGTCCCTGGGGTGGCCTTCAGGGAAAAGCGCTGATTGTCGGCGGTATAAATTACATAATGGTCGCGGCCTTGAGTCGCTTCCATTCGCACCCGTGCTTGGTCTAGCAGCACGCTAGCGGTGATAATTTCAATTTCTCGTCCCCGCGAACCAGCGTCATCAGCTTTTAGCCGGACGACACCACCATGCTCGCTCACCAACTTGGTTTCTGCGAGTACGTCGTTGCGATCCACCACTTTACCGTTCTGCACGACGGCTTCGGCACCTGGAGGTAGGTTGTAAACTTCTCCAGACAAAATCCACAACAAACCACCCCGCGCCGCAATCCGGGTGGTGTTCCCCTGGCGGTCGGTTTTTTCTTCTGGAAGCAGACCTTCAAACTTCACTTCGCCTGCCAGGTCAGTGGTAACGTCTTTGGCGGCTTTTTCTGTATGGGCGCGAGTGGAAGAAGCGATCGCAACTTCACCCAATAGCTGTTCTGCCGTTACCGTGCTGCCATTGACACAGTACAGGGTGGAATTTTGAGTGAGCGGAATCGAGATTTGCTCCTGAGTGCTGTCTACCGGATCGAGAATCAATTCCGCATTGGTCGATTCCACCAGCAAGGCATCTTCCCCGTGCCGCGTCCGCAGTCCCCGCGTCCGCATCCCTCGGCTGAAGCGCACTTTGGCGGTCATCGGCGCACGGACTTGTCGCGCCACTTCGCCAGTGAAGACGCCGCCAGTGTGGAACGTCCGCATGGTGAGCTGGGTGCCTGGTTCGCCAATCGACTGAGCGGCAATAATTCCCACCGCTTCCCCCAGATCCACGAGATGTCCGTGGGCGAGGCTCCAGCCGTAACAATGTTGACACACGGAACGGGCGGCTTCGCAGGTCAGGGGCGATCGCACGAAAACTTCTTCTATCCCAGCCTTAACAATGTTCAGCCCCATTTCTTCTGACATCGGCTGATTGCGGGGCATGACCACTTCCCCCGTGGTGGGATGAACCGCATCTTCTACTAAAACGCGACCCAGCAGGCGATCGGACAAAGGAATCAGCACCCGATCGTCCGAAGTCATGCTGCGTAAGCGAATCCCTCGCTGGGTGCCGCAGTCCACTTCCCGAACAATTACATCCTGAGACACATCCACCAGGCGGCGGGTAAGATAGCCGGAATCCGCTGTACGTAGAGCGGTATCTACCAATCCCTTCCGTGCCCCATAAGACGAGATAATATATTCCGTAACGGTCAAACCTTCCCGGAAATTCGTCTTAATTGGCAGACCAATAATCTCTCCCTGGGGGTTTGCCATCAATCCACGCATTCCCACCAGCTGACGCACCTGAGAAATATTTCCCCGCGCCCCAGAAAACGCCATCATATAGACCGAATTCAGGGGATTTTTTTGTCTAAAGTTGCGAACCACCTCATCCTTTAGGGCTTCGCTGGTACTATTCCAGGTATCGATAACCTTTTGGAAGCGCTCCACCTCGGTGATTTCGCCCCGCGTGTAGCGTGCTTCTGTAGAGCGAATTTCAGTTTCGGCAGCGTCCAGCAACTGCCGCTTAGAATCCGGCACCTGCAAGTCATCCACACTAATCGAGACACCCGCTTTAGTCGCGTAGTGGAAGCCCAAATCTTTCAGGCGATCTGCCATTTGGGAGGTGCGGGCACTACCGAAATGCGTAAATGCCCAGGCAACCAGTTTCTTCAGTTGCCCTTTGTCCACCATCCGATTATGAAAAATATTTTTGATTTCTGGTTGCTCTGCCATAAGTTAGGACTGAGGTATAAGGACTGTTAGCGTAGCGGCGCTCTACTCGCAAAACGAGTATTTAAAGAAGACTGAGCGATGAGGCGTATTCGCGTAGGGCCATTCAACTCGCGGACTGAGCGAACACAGAACAAGCCAACACAAAACACCGGAGCGAGGACGTGAGTGAGGAGGAAAGTCAAAACTCTTTGCCCGATCCTCAATCACTCCGTCCTCAACACTGATTTATATTGCCAATGCCTCTTGAATCGTCTTATTGTAGATAATTCGACCGGGCGTCGTCCGAATGTATTGGGTCAAGACATTTCCTTCCTTGTCTTGCCGCACTCGACGGAAGTTGTAGGTTGTCCAGACGGTGCCATCAGCTAAGGTTTCCACCTTTTCCGGCTCCGCATCCGGTTTATCATTCTCTACTATCCCGTCAAAGCGCACCCAGATGTAGGCGTGTAAATCTACCGCAGACTGCTCATAGGCTAAGAGCGCATCATCCAAGCTGGCGAAATAACCTCCAGCACCCTTGGTCGCTGCTGGGTTTTCTGCCGTTAGGTAATAGCAGCCTAATACCATGTCTTGGCTAGGCGTTACAATGGGTCGGCCCGTCGCTGGAGAGAGAATGTTATTAGAAGCCAGCATCAGTAACCGCGCTTCTGCCTGAGCCTCCAAAGAAAGCGGTACGTGAACCGCCATCTGGTCGCCATCGAAGTCCGCGTTGAACGCCGGACATACCAGTGGGTGCAGCTGAATTGCTCGACCTTCTACCAGAATTGGCTCAAACGCTTGAATCCCTAGACGGTGCAGCGTTGGTGCCCGGTTTAGCATCACCGGGTGTCCGGCAATTACTTCCTCTAGCACGTCCCACACAGAGGCATCCCCGCGCTGAATCAGCTTCTTGGCTGCCTTGATATTATTGACCAGTCCGCCGCGAATCAGCCGGTGAATTACAAACGGTTGGAATAACTCAATTGCCATTTCTCGTGGCAAGCCGCATTGGTGGATTTTTAGCTTTGGTCCCACCACAATTACAGAACGTCCGGAGTAGTCTACTCGCTTACCCAACAGGTTTTGCCGGAAGCGTCCCTGCTTACCTTCAATAATGTCTGACAGAGATTTCAGGGGTCGATTATTGGCTCCTACTACCGTCCGTCCCCGACGACCATTATCGATAAGCGCATCCACAGCTTCTTGCAACATCCGCTTCTCGTTGCGAACAATGATTTCCGGTGCCAAGATTTCTTGGAGCCGTGCTAAGCGGTTGTTGCGGTTAATTACCCGACGATACAAGTCATTCAAGTCAGAAGTGGCAAATCTGCCGCCATCCAGCTGCACCATTGGACGCAAATCTGGCGGAATTACCGGAATCACCGACAGCACCATCCACTCTGGCTTAGAACCAGTCGCGATGAAGTTGTCAATCACTCTCAAGCGCTTAATCAGTTTCGCCCGCTTCTGACCCTTAGCATTGGCAATTTCCTCTCGTTGGGACTCAGCCTCTGCTTCCAAGTTAATGTCCTGCAAGAGACGTTGCAGCGCCTCAGCACCAATTCCCACCTCGACACCTTGCAGGGTAGAATCTTCGCTATAGAGCTGCTCCTCAATTTCCAGCCACTGATCTTCCGTCAGCAACTGCTTGTAACTGAGATTCTCCGCATTGCCAGGACTGAGTACCACATAGGCATTGAAATAGACAATCTGCTCCACATCCCGCAGGGGCATATCCAGCAGAATCGACATATAGCTGGGAATGCCCTTGAGATACCAAACGTGAGCCACAGGTGCCGCTAGCTTAATGTAGCCCATACGGTGACGACGCACCCGCGATTCTGTCACTTCTACGCCGCAGCGTTCGCAGACAATACCTCTGTGGCGCACCCGCTTGTACTTGCCGCAGTGGCATTCCCAATCTTTTGCGGGACCAAAAATGCGCTCGCAGAAAAGGCCATCCATTTCTGGTTTGAGCGTCCGGTAATTAATCGTTTCGGGTTTCGTAACCTCACCCACCACTTGACCATTGGGCAGGTTTCTTTGCCCCCAATCCTGAATTCGCTTTGGCGATGCCAGAGCAATTTTGACGTAGTCAAACCGCTGTTCTAGCTGATGTCTCATCTGTCGCTGCGCTCCAATTAAAAATTAAAAATGAAAAATTAAAAATTAAAGAATTCCTAATTTTTAATTTTTAATTTTCCATTTTTCATTGATTAAACTTCGTCTTCTTCCAGTTCCTCGCGGCTGAGAGATTCATAGGTGGGTCGCGTCGGCGTCCGGCGATTTGACACATCCGCCATCAAGTCAACCTCTACGTGTCCCGTGGTTCCGTCCTCGGTCGTCTCCACCTTATGGACGGCAATATCTAAACATAGAGATTGCAGTTCTCGCATCAACACCTTGAACGATTCTGGTGTTCCCGGTCGCGGAATCGCCTTGCCTTTCACGATCGCATTCAGCGCTTCGTTCCGCCCCTGCATATCGTCGGATTTCACCGTCAGCAACTCCTGCAAAATGTAGGCAGCGCCAAAAGCTTCCAGCGCCCACACTTCCATTTCGCCAAATCGCTGTCCGCCCTGCTGCGCTTTGCCTCCCAAGGGTTGCTGCGTCACCAAAGAGTAGGGTCCCGTAGAACGGGCGTGGATCTTGTCGTCTACCAGGTGTACCAGCTTCAGCATATACGCCTTGCCCACGGTAATCGGACGGTCAAAGGCTTCCCCAGTACGCCCATCAAAGACTCGGAGCTTTCCGGCTTCATCAGGGTTAAATAGCCAGTTCTTCCCGGTCTTCTTCCTCGCCTCCTCCAACTTGCCATGCACCGACTCGCGGCTTTTTTCCGCTCCGTGCATTTCGTCGAAGGGAATCACTTTGAAGCGGACATTTAAGTTCTCACCAGCCCATCCCAGCAAGCACTCAAACACCTGCCCCACATTCATTCGTGAGGGTACTCCGAGTGGATTGAGCACGATGTCCACGGGGGTTCCATCTGGCAGGTAGGGCATATCTTCGGCGGGTAATATCCGGGAAATAATCCCCTTATTACCGTGCCGTCCCGCCATCTTGTCGCCCACTTGGATTTTGCGCTTCTGCGCGACGTAGACACGCACCACCATGTTCGCTCCGGGGGGCAGTTCGTCGCCCTGTTCGCGGGTGAAGACGCGCACGTCTACCACGCGCCCTTTCTCTCCGTTGGGCACTCGCAGGGAGTTGTCCCGTACATCCCGCGCCTTTTCACCGAAAATTGCCCGCAGCAGTTTCTCTTCCGGTGGCTGGTCGGATTCCCCTTTGGGCGTCACCTTTCCTACCAGAATGTCCCCAGCTTCTACCCAGGCTCCAATTCGGATAATCCCGGTTTCATCCAGGCTTCGCAAGCTATCTTCCCCGACGTTAGGAATTTCCCGCGTAATTTCTTCGGGTCCTAGCTTGGTTTGCCGTGCCTCGATTTCGTACTTCTCAATGTGGATGCTGGTGTAGACATCGTCGTAAACCAGCCGTTCGCTGATTAAGATCGCGTCCTCGTAGTTGTAGCCTTCCCAAGGCATATACGCTACCAGGATATTCTGCCCCAAAGCCAGTTCGCCCCCTTCGGTAGCAGAACCGTCGGCAAGTACCTGTCCGGCAACGATGCGATCGCCCTCATACACTAAGGGTCGCTGATTCAAGCAGGTATCCTGGTTTGAGCGCTGATACTTCTGCAACTCATACTCGATCTGCGGTCCGTTGGGTTCCCCGGTTTCGTCGAAACTCCGCACTGCGATCCGCGTCGCATCCACAAAGGTGACTTCCCCGTCGTATTTGGCAACCACGACCATCCCGGAGTCCCGCGCCGCCTGGGCTTCCAAGCCAGTCCCGACTAGGGGTCGCTCTGGCTTCAATAACGGCACTGCCTGCCGCTGCATGTTCGATCCCATCAACGCTCGGTTGGCATCGTCGTGTTCCAAAAAGGGAATCAACGATGTGGCAACCGAAATAATCTGCACCGGCGACACCGCTACATAATCCACCATGTCGGGTGTCGTGGTGGTGAAATCTTGGCGATATCTCACCGCTACCGATTCTCCCAAGATCCATCCATCCACATCCATCGGGATGTCCCCTGGCGCGACTTGCAGATCGTCTTCCTCATCTGCCGTCATATATACCGGCGCTTGTTCCTTGAGTACCCGTCCGTTTTCTACCTTCCAGAACGGCGTCTCTACAAATCCATAGGCATTCACCCGCGCATGAGTTGCCAAAGAGCCGATCAATCCAGCGTTCGGTCCTTCTGGCGTCTCAATCGGGCAAATCCGCCCGTAGTGGCTCGGATGAATATCCCGCACGGCGAACCCTGCGCGTTCCCGCGTTAGTCCTCCCGGACCCAACGCTGAGAGTCGCCGCTTGTGAGTCAATTCCGCTAAGGGATTTGTCTGATCCATAAACTGGGACAACTGGGAGGAGCCGAAAAACTCCTTAATCGCCGCTACCAAAGGCTTCGGGTTTACCAAAGAAGCGGGTGTTAGGGTTTCGGCATCCGAAACGGTCATCCGCTCCCGGATAATCCGCTCTAAGCGGTTCAAGCCGACGCGCACTTGGTTTTGCAATAGTTCGCCTACTGAGCGCACTCTTCGGTTCCCCAAGTGGTCGATATCATCGGTAATCCCGATGTCATATTCCAAGTTGATCAAGTAGTCTACCGCTGCCAGAATATCGGTTGGGGTCAGCACGCGCACTGTATCCGGCACGGAGAGCCGCAGCTTCTTGTTCAGCTTATAGCGACCAACGCGACCCAGGTCGTAACGCTTCGGATCGAAGAAGCGCGATTCCAACAACTGCTGTCCGCCAGAAACCGTTGGTGGTTCACCGGGTCGTAGTTTCCGATATAGCTCCATGAGCGCTTCTTCTTCGGAAAACTGCCCTTCTTTCTCAATGGTCTTCTGGAAATATTCTGGGTGACGCAACGCATCAAAAATCTCAGAGTCGGAAAGCCCCAAGCTCTTGAGTAATACCTGTGCCGACAGTTTGCGCGTCTTATCGATTCGTACCCACACTAAGTCGTTTTTATCGGTTTCAAACTTCAGCCACGCGCCCCGGTTGGGAATAAGAGAAGCTGAGTAGGTACGGCGTCCGTTTTTGTCGGTTTCCGATTTGTAATAAACTCCGGGGCTTCGCACGATTTGGTTAACGATCACCCGCTCGGCACCATTAATAATAAATGTGCCTCGGTCGGTCATTAGGGGCAAATCGCCGATGAAGACTTCTTGCTCTTTAATCGTGCCGTCTTCTTTATTAATGAGCCGCGTCGGAACGTACATTTGTACGGCATAGCTTGCGTCCCGACGCTTGGCTTCATCTACATCGTACTTGGGTCGCTTGAGTTTGTAGTCTTTGCCCAAGAAGTGCAACTCCAGCTTGCCGGTGTAATCGGTAATCGGCGAAAAGCTGTTAAGTTCTTCAATCAGACCTTCTTCCAGGAACCAGCGGAAGCTGGCTCGCTGAATTTCTACCAGGTCTGGCAACATATAAGCAACTGGAGTGGAGGTCTGATTAGTCATGCTTTTCCTCTTGCAAAAGAATTCAGGAATTACCTGTCGTAAGGGTGGGTTTAAGAAGAATGCCAGTGGGGAGACCCGACTTCCCAATCAACCCGATCGTCTAGAACTCAAAAGTCATCCGTTAGTAAGGATGAATCCTGAATTGATTCGTCCTCCATCGTTGATGGTTTTGAATTCGTCCTTCATCTTTAGATCCTTCCCATCTAGCGGGATGGAATTCGTGCCAAAGTAAGCAGTAGCGGCGAAGTATGCCTCACTCGTCCCCAAGGACAAGCGATTGGCAAGAACAAAATGAGCCGTTTAGTCCCCACTAGCAGGGAAGGAAACGTCTCAGGGTTGTTTTTCGTTGGTTTTATACGCGAACCAGCAGTTCGCTTTGGCTTGTTTGCTCAAAGATAATATTTAGTGCTTCTTTACCAGGTATAAGGACAGTGATTGCAGGGGTATGAAGTCTGTTTAGGTGGAGCAGGCAGCCATCCCAGTTTGCTCGCAAGAATTCTGTTCATAGAGGGTCTTTTAAATATTATGTCGCAAATTGACTTTCTTTGTTGACACCTACCTCTAAATTGGGGTAATGAAACCCAGAAGGGAGAAAAGAGATTTTCCACCAAAAGTTATTGTCTTCGGGGGATGGATGTCTCTGTCGTGGTTCTCCCTGCCTTTCCAGTGTCTACAGCACTCAGAACGGGTACGGTACGCGGCACGCGGCATGGATAAAAGCCCTTACAATTGGGCACTAAATCGCAGCACAAGGCTGAGGTACGGAAAGTCGAAACAGATTACAGGCATTCTGGGTGGTTTGCGTGGCTAGAGTCCCTAAAGAGACCCCCCTCAGATGGGCAACACAGTCTGCGACATATCGGACGTAGGAAGGTTCGTTACGTTTGCCACGCTTGGGAACGGGTGCGAGGAAGGGGCAGTCGGTTTCAATTAGGAGGCGATCGCTGGGGATTCTCCTCGCCGATTCCTGAACTTGAGTGGCGTTTTTAAACGTCACGATGCCGCTGATACTAATATAGAAACCCAAATCCAAGAACCATTGCATTTCTTCCGGAGTACCCCCCCAGCAGTGCATGACGCCCCGCACAGGACCCGTGCGCTTCCAGAAATCTTGCAACAGTTCGTGCATGGTCGCAGCAGCATCTCGGCAATGAATAATTACAGGCAAATCAAGTTGCTGCGCGATCGCTAGCTGTGCTTCAAATACTTCTATTTGCCGCTCCCTATCTTCCGCTTTATAAAAATCCAGACCCATTTCGCCAATTGCTACCACTCGCTGGTCAGAACTCGCCAGCGAACGAATTTGTTCGGCAGTTTCTGATGCCCACTTCTCGGTATCGAGGGGATGTAACCCCACGGCGAAGTAAAGTTCTGGAAATCGGTTTGCCAGTGATTGAATGCTTGAAAACTCCGTAGGTTCCACGCACGAATGCACTAGCCGAACGATCCCCGCTTCGCGCCACCGAGCTTTAATTTCTTCCAGATCGGACTGGAAGAGATCGAAGTTTATATGGACGTGGGTATCGAACAACTGTATCTGTTCAGTCATTGGTCATCAAGCATTGGGTAGTGGGTAACGGGTAGTGGGAATTCTACCTACCACCGCTTTCGATAAACAACTGACTGCTGACTACTGACGAGCGGCTAGCAGCTAGGAAGCAGAAGCATCGGACGAAGCCGGGGTTGAAGTTTCTGGCTGGGGCTGCGCGCGTTTGAGCGCCTTAGCGAGATTGGATTTTTTCCGGGCACCGTTGTTGGTATGCAACACCCCCCGCTTTACCGCTTTGTCAATCTTGCTGTAGACCTCTGACATCCGCCGCTGTACTTCTTGCAGCGATTCCGCAGTGGGGTTGGCTGCGTGGGTTTGGACGGCTGCAAGATAACTCTTCATCAGCGTTTTTACGGCTGATTTATAGGTCTTGTTACGCAGCCGGTTGCGTTCGGCTACTTGGACTCGCTTTAGGGCTGACTTAGTATTGGCCACAGTCTTGAAGAAAACTCTGTACAGTTAACAAACAGAACTAGATAGATTAATATACCATCTCTCCATAAATTATAGCGATCCCTTGAAAAATCCAGGTTAAGCTATAGAAACGAGTACAGGGAATAGGCTGCCTCATCCCTTGAGATGAGGATAGTGATATACCTGAACTCAGGCGGGTAATTCCTAGATGGTGATTCCGACTCCATGCTGCGAATCATTACTCAGGTATCTGAGGCAAGAACTGAACTGCGGCGTATCTGCGATCGCACCCATGACGACCAGATTGTTCATAAAGAGGCAACTGTTCGGGAAGTCTTACAGGCTGTGAAGCGCCAGGGCGACAAAGCTCTGCTGCATTACACGGCTGAATTCGATCGACAAACTTTGAATTCCGAACAGCTGCGCGTTAGTGGCTCAGAACTGGATGCTGCCTATCAACAGGTGTCCCAGGAGTTACTCAACGCGATTCAACTGGCACGTCAACAAATAGAAGCATTCCACCGGCAGCGCGTCCCGAAATCTTGGGTTCAATTTGGGGACGATGAGATTGTTTTGGGGAAGCGTTACACGCCGGTAGATCGAGCAGGGCTTTACGTTCCTGGCGGTCGAGCGTCCTATCCAAGTACGGTATTAATGAACGCCATCCCTGCGAAGGTAGCGGGTGTGCCGAGAATTGTCATGGTGACGCCACCAGGGCAAGAAAAAACGATTAATGCCGCGGTGCTAGTGGCAGCCCAGGAAGCTGGGGTGCAAGAAATTTATCGGATTGGCGGCGCTCAAGCGATCGCGGCTTTGGCTTATGGCACCGAAACCATTCCTAAGGTAGATGTCATCACTGGTCCCGGTAATATCTACGTCACCCTGGCGAAAAAGCTCGTTTATGGCACTGTGGGGATTGACTCGCTGGCAGGGCCTTCTGAGGTACTGATTATTGCCGATGAAAACGCCAATCCCGTCTATGTGGCGGCAGATATGTTGGCGCAAGCGGAACACGATCCGATGGCAGCAGCAATTCTCCTGACAACAGAAGCTGGGTTGGCGAAGAAAGTACAGCTAGAAGTAGAACGTCAATTGGAAGATCATCCGCGACGGCTACTGACAGAGAAAGCGATCGCTCATTACGGTTTGATTGTGGTGGTTGACTCTCTGTTGGTTGCTGCCGAACTCTCCAACGAGTTTGCCCCCGAACACTTGGAACTGGAAGTCCAAGAACCCTGGGATCTGCTGGAAAAAATTCGCCACGCGGGTGCTATATTCTTGGGTTCCTCAACGCCCGAAGCTGTGGGAGACTACTTAGCAGGGCCGAATCACACGCTACCTACCTCTGGCGCTGCCCGTTACGCTTCAGCACTGGGAGTTGAAACGTTTCTGAAACACTCCAGTCTGATTCAGTACTCGCCGACAGCGCTCCAGAAGTTTGGCAACGCTATCCAGATTCTTGCCCAAGCCGAGGGTTTGACTTCCCACGCTGATTCCGTGCGGCTGCGAATCGAGAAGAGGTCTGACGAATAACGAATAAGGAGATTTTGGGGTGCTAAAAATTATTCTGGTGGCTCTCGACAGTTCAGAGCTTTCGGAGGGAGTGATTCAGTCCCTGGAAGAACTCCAACTACAGCCAACGACCAAAATCATCCTTTCCCATGTGATTCCTTCTTCGGGGTCTGAGGTGGAAATTGCTGTTGATAAGCCTCATGCCTGTCCGGAGGATCTGCCCTATCGGCAGATTGAAAAGCAGATGGAATCTTATCAGGCTGCTCTACCCTGCCACAGCGAACTAGAAATCGTCACTGGCGACCCCGCTGAAGAAATAATCCGACTTGCAAATATTTATCAAGCTGACTTGATTGTGATTGGCAGTCGGGGTTTAACAGGTGTGAAGCGAATTATAGAGGGTTCTGTCAGCAGCCAAGTTGTTGCTGATGCCCCTTGTTCCGTGCTGGTGGTGAAGCAGGCATAAAATTAAAAAAGAAGCCCTAGCGAATAGAATTCGCGGCTATACAGACAAAACTTGCCTACCCATGTTTTAGAATGATTGATTATTCTTAGTCCGCCTGCGCGGACTTTTTTTATTTAGCCGCAAATTCCATTCCTTGGATGTAGGAAATGCTAATTAAGAGAATAATTCAGGCTCAGATTCTCGATTTTGAGAGCCTGAATTATCCCTGAGGTCAGCCTTACCCTTTGCTTTTTCTTTAGATGAATTTGAAAGTAACTGGTTTCGGTTCTGATTGAAAGAATTGTTCTAAGCCAGGAATTACATCCTGAAAGCAGTCTATAAACGTGTCTCTTCAACCTAGTTTAGAGTGCTGGATTCAGCATTAATTTCATGCTAAAAGGAACTTTTTCTAATTCCTAGTCCCTAATAACTTCTAGTAAAGTAGAATAATTATTCTAGTTGAGATTGGCTGAGTAGTAGGCTAATTGCGTAATCAAGAAGCTGAGAACCTTGCAAAACTGAGTGCAAACTGAGCGATGAGTTGAGACTGTAGCATTCTGTACTGGCTTTTTAATGAATGAATAAACTCACCCAGCCTATTCGGGGCAAATTTCCGACAAATAGGCTCGGTAGCGTCATGCTCAAAGAGTGCGAACAGCAGACCGAAGTTTATCAAGTTTTGATAGAGTAATAAAAATTACAACAAATACCCGGATTGCAGTACGGGATCTGGAAACTGCGATCGCCAAATGGTCGTCTAAAAATTTATTGGCATTACATCATTTGTAGATTTATGGTGATTTCCCGTAAATTAGGGACGAAGGTAGCAGGAAGTGCATCACTGATTTTGATACAGTTTCTCGGTTTAATAGAATTTCCCCTCAATTCTCTATTGAGCCGCCTATCAATTGATTTAGGGTTTAGCTCAACCGCTTATGCAGATGTTGTGCCGAAAACGCCAACAGGTTCTGGTTACGAGCCGGGTGATGTGGGTGCTCCCGGAAGCACCATTGGAACGGGAACGCGAGTTCGTTATCAGCCACCCGATGATGGAATGATTCCCAGAGGCGGTACCAGAGGCGTTGACGAATCGCCAATAGAATGCTCTGAGTCTCAGCCTACATCTGTGACTTTGTTGGCTCCTACGACTCATACCGGATTGACTGCATCAGGTCATCCCATCTTTTACTGGTACTTGTCGGGCACCCAATCGGTACCGCTTGCTTTTACACTGGTTGAGCCAGGAGTATCTAAGCCAATTATTGAGCAAACAATTCAAACACCCAAGGCGGGGATTAATCAACTCCAGATGTCCAAAGAGTTGCCAGAACTGGTTCCAGGACGGGAATATCTATGGACAGTCACTCTGAAGTGCAATCCGAAACGACGTTCTGAAGATCAGATTGCTCAAGGCTGGATTAAGCACGTACCCGCAACACCTGCTCTAGAGAAACAACTGGCAGCTGCGCGATCGCAGATTGGCAAGGCAGCAATCTATGCTCGATCGGCATACTGGTATGACACTCTAGGCGTAATTTTAGCCGCCCATGCTACTTCCCCCAAGGATCGGTTAATCCGCCAGGAGTTTCTATCGCTCTTAGAGCAAATTGGACTGACAGAGGTGAAAGAGCAAGAACAACAACGGTTGGTAAGGCAGTAGCTAGGTCATCCAACATAAATTTAAAATTGTCTCTGTCTGAATAAAAACCCGTTTTCTACCAGAAAACGGGTTTCTTTTGTTCCACAGAGTGAAAGCAAAAGTATTTGCAAATAAGCCACTGAAGAATCTACCTTCTCTGTCTCTCTTACTCAGTTTGTGTTCGCGTTAGTCTTTAATAGCGATCGCGCTACCACCAAGCATGAAAATCGTTCTTCTACCTACCCTTCAGCCCTCAGTCCTCAGTCCTCATCCCTCAATCCTAAGATCGGGATGCTAGAAATTCTCGCAAGCGCAGCAAACTGAGTGTTTGCCCCAAACTCAGCGACAGTAGAGATACTCCTTCTAGACGTGACTGTACCCAATGTTCTCCCCAGTACCACTCGTGATAACCGTCAATTCCTTGACTCAAGAGCAGGCGCAGACAGTTGGGTTGAGCCACTTCCACTTGGTGTTGTATCGCCACTGGCCCCACCCAACTGGTGTAAATTAACCCCTCAGACAGTTGTTCCGGTAGCCCTGCGGAAAGGCGCAGGGGCCACAACCACTGGCTTTGCTGGCTGGGGCGAAGCAGACTGTCGCCGATGGCTGCTGCGGGGGAATTTACTTCTATTCTCAGATGGCTTTGTTGAAAGTTTCCTAGCATAAACAGTTGCGGTTTCTTTGTTATTAGTTGTTACTGGTACAGAAGTTTCTATTTACTGTTCCTAATCTTAATGTAATCGTTTTTCTTGAGAGTAGCGGCTAAATAGTCCTGGCAGCTAAGAATTATCATGCATACTCTAAATTCAGATTTGCATCAACAACAAAAGAATGATTTTAATATAATATCTGTTTTTAAATTAGCTAAAACAACATGAAAAATGATTTTTAAAAATGTTAATTATATTTCAATCCTTATTTTTAGCCTGTTTATCCATCTGTGCCTGATAGAAGATTCAGGTTCTTATCTCTTATTTGAAAAACTAGCTGTTTTTGGCGGTTCTGATAATTAGCACCGCAAATACCACCTCACTATTAACTGCCATGCCTACAATAAAAGTATAGTGTGTTAAGAAATGTAAGGTTTTTTCATGGCTGATCAGTTAATCCGTGCCACGGCGGCAGAGGGTGGAATTCGCGCCGTTGGGGTCATTACCACACGCCTCACACAAGAAGCCAGACAGCGTCATAATCTTTCATACGTGGCAACCGCTGCACTGGGACGCACCCTGTCATCTGGGCTATTACTTGCCTCTAGCATGAAGCGAGAGGGGTCAAGGGTCAACATTCGCATAAAAGGAAATGGGCCACTCGGCGGGCTTCTCGTTGACGCCGGATTGGACGGAACCGCACGAGGGTATGTAGATAACCCAAGCGTGGAACTGCCCCCAAATGCCAAAGGAAAACTAGATGTCGGGGGAGCAATCGGTCGGGAGGGATACCTCTATGTCGTGCGCGATGTGGGATACGGCTACCCGTATTCGAGTACCGTTGAGCTGGTGTCGGGTGAAATTGGGGATGACGTTGCCCACTATCTGGTGACTTCCGAACAAACGCCCTCAGCGCTAGCGGTGGGTGTATTTATAGAAGCGGGTACAGTCCGGGCTTCTGGTGGGTTACTGGTGCAAGTCCTGCCCAAGGCGGCGAGCGACGAGAGCTTAGTGCAACTTTTGGAATCTCGAATGGAAGCACTGGCGGGCTTTACACCCTTGTTACAGGCAGGCAAGACGTTGCCGGAGATTTTGGAACAACTACTAGGAGATATGGGTCTGGTCATCCTACCAGAAGTCCAGATGCTGCAATTTCACTGTGGTTGCTCGATGAGCCGTGTCTTGGGTGCTTTGAAGATGCTGGGCGAAGCCGAACTGCAAGACATGATTGAAAAAGATGATGGAGCCGAAGCGACTTGCCATTTTTGTGGAGAGGTTTACAACGCCAGCAGTGACGAATTGGCGGCGCTAATTGAGGATTTACGTGCCGAGTCTGTTTAGGAATCAGAAGTTAGAAGTCACAAGGTAAGAAAAAATTCTAGATTCTGTAGCTGAATTGAAAATTTCCTTGTGAATGATGAATTATAGATTTTGACTTCTGGATGAGAATATAGCTTTTTGCGGCTGAGGGGAGTAGGATTGCAACTACTGCCTGTGCTAAAAAGCATTCGTCCCAGGCGAAGCGCGTTGTGGTGTGAATAAGCTATGACTAGAAATCCCGAAATTCCAGATGGCGGGCGGAGCGGCAAGTCTTCAAATTCGGCTGGGTGGACATCCCAAAAACGAGTGCCTGCGTCTGGGCGTCCGAGCGATCGCAAACCACACACGAGCGAGAACTCCTCTCAGCCCGTCCCCAGAAAAGCACCGCGTCCGGGGAAACAGCCACTTCCTCCACCAACGGATCGTCCTCAGCGTCCGGCGGGTAGTACTGCACCAGCAGAGGGGGGTCAGCAAATTCCGGCTACACTGCCGAACTCTCCGTCAGAAGCACCCAAGCCACCTCGACCTAAACGTTTTTTACGCTTGCCGACTAGCTGGGCATTCTGGGGCATCTTGGTGGTGCTGCTCTCTGGGGGGCTGGGTTTTACAGCGGTAGCGCTGTTGTTTAACCTGCCAGCGCTTCCCAACTGCCCAGCCATTTTTTGGCCTACGGCTTCGGCATCGCTGCGCCTCAGCTGCGCTCAGATAGCGGCTTCTAAGCAGACGGCAAAAGATTTGCTAGAAGCGATCGCGCTGGTGAATGGTTTGCCAGAAGATCACCCGCTACGCCCAGAAATTGACAAGCATCTGGAAGAGTGGTCGCGGGAGATTTTGAAATTGGGAGAGGAATCCTTCCAAGCGGGTCAATTGTCCGAAGCGATCGCAATGGCTCGCAAAATCCCCACGGGCGTACCAGCGTACAAGTTGGTGGATGAGCGCGTAAATCGCTGGCAATCCATCTGGTCGAAGGCAGAAGGCCTTTACAAAAAAGCCGAGGACGAGGTGCGCGAGTCTAACTGGACTCAGGCTTTTCGCGATGCGGTGCAACTGGTCTATATCGGCAATAACTACTGGGCAACAACCAAGTACGACCAACTGGTGAATCTAATTCAGTCGGCGCGGGAAGAAAGCGCCAAGTTGGATAAAGCGTTCCAACTTTCTAAGAGCGGAGGATTAGATAATCTGTTGGAGGCGATCAAACTGGCACAAGCAATTCCGCCCAGCAGTTTGGCATACAAGGAAGCTCAAGGCGCGGTGACAGAATTTGGGCGCAAATTAATCGATATGGCTCAAGAGGCACTCGATCGAAAAGACTGGCAAACGGTCATCCTCATTACCAGTAAAATTCCTGAAAGCCTGAATTTACAAAGCGAAGCGCAAGATTTGAACGACTTGGCAAGTGCCCAGTCTCGCGCTCAGAAGGGAACGGTTTCAGATTTGGAAGATGCGATCGCCCTTGCCCAAAAGCTAAATCCCGGACGCCCTCTATACGATAAAGCCCAGGATTTAATTGTTCGCTGGCAGCGAGAAATTGAAGATGTCGCCCATTTAGATCGGGCGCGGGAACTGGCAAAAGGCGGAACGGTCGGTGACTTAAGTGCAGCGATCGCGGAAGCACAACTGGTTCCCAGCACCAATCCCCGCTCCGCAGAAGCAAAATCTCTCGTCAATAACTGGACGAGTCAAATAGAGACGGTAGAAGATCGTCCCTATCTCGCTCGCGCCGATCAACTGGCAAGTTTGGGGGATATGAGTTCCCTGCAAGAAGCCATTAACGAAGCGAGTCAAGTGGGTCAAGGACGCGCTCTTTATACAGAAGCGAGGCGCAAAATCCGACAGTGGACTGACAAAATCGAGCGAATGCAAGACCAGCCTTATTTGGATCAAGCGACTGGTTTAGCGAATGCAGGGGATCTTTCCGGCGCGATCGCGGCAGCGGGACAGATTCAAGCGGGACGAGCGCTCTATCAAGAAGCTCAAGGCAAGATCCGACGGTGGCAAGACAGAGTTGAGCGGGTACAAGACCAGCCTTATTTGGATCAAGCACAAGCTTTGGCGAGTTCGGGTAATCTTCCGGGGGCAATTACCGCAGCCGGACAAATTCGATCGGGACGAGCGCTCTACGGTGAAGCTCAGGAAAAAATTAAAAGTTGGCGGACAGAACTGCGATCGCAAGAGATTTTGCAGTCCGCTTATCAGTTAGCGAATCCAGGAACACCGGAAGCGATCGCGCAAGCAGTTCAAACGGCTCGTCAGGTGCGTAACTCGACGCGAGTCGGTGCTGAAGCCAGAGAGGTGATTAATCGCTGGAGCTATCAACTGTTGGCGATGGCACAGGATCAGGCGCGGAATGATGTACAAAGAGCGATCGCGATCGCCCAAAACATCCCCGACGGTTCATCTGCCTACTCCGACGCTCAACGGGCAATCCAAGGTTGGAAACAAAGTCTAGAACCTCAATCCCTGGAGAACTCACCCTCTTTTTAGTCATTCGTTGATTATTCGGTGTTTTGCCAAAATCTAAAAACCGATCGCTCATTACCGCTTTTTCTGTTTTGCCTTTGTTGCCGTACCGCTCTTTCTTTTTCCTTTTTCTAGTATTGGCGCAACATACTTTAACCACAATTGAGTATGAGGTCTGCCAGCCTGATTCCACTCCTTAACAATCTGCTCGGATTCCCCGGCTTTTTCTAAATACTCCAAACCATTTGGCAAACCGAGAACAGAAGCTTTAGCTAGATAATATTTACGCTGTTGAGTAGAATCGCACCGTTCCCAACATTGCGCGGCACGTTCATAGTTCTTGGCACGGTAGAAACAAGTTCCCGCACGGTAGAGCATCCCATTCCAGCCTTCTCCTAAAGCTTCGAGAACCTCTCCAAATCGCTGCCACTCATTTGGGTGGAGGTTTGTCCCGGCAATTAAAGTCCCAATTCCCGTCGCATATTCCTCCAAGGCTAGTTTCCACTGTCGGCTGTTGCGGTGAATCTCCAACTGGTTGCTTTTGATGCAGTATTGGAGGAAGTGAGTGAACTCCTTTAAAGAAGGTTGGCTCAATTTTTTGTCCATAAATTGGGCAATTTGCCGCTCTGATTCCCGACCTGGCGGAGCCTTGTCAAACTGCTTCAACAATGCTGACCAACACATCCCCTGCCAAAAACAATCCCAAGCGTCTTCTGTTTTGCCAAGCACAAGAAAACGTTGACCAGCTTCGCTAAATTTCTGCTCAAATTTGAGTGCCCAAGCTTCACAAATTTCTGCTTTTTTAGCGTAGGCGCGATCGCTGTAACACTGTCTGGCACGTCTCATGAAATCTGGATCTTCCGAGTTCATTCCCCGACTCTCGAACTCCTGCGCGATCGAGTGCCAGTCATCTTCTTGCAGATCCCGTGCGCTTTCAGGTTTTCCCAAACGGATGGGTTGAACGTTTTCTCGCCAAGCAGGGTTTTGTGACTGCTGTAATAGCACTTCTAAATAAGTTTCTGTGACCCCCCAAAGCCGCTGGTCTCCGATTTGAGAATCAACAACAAATAGACGTTCTTTGGCTCTGGAAGCAGCTACGTAGAGTTTATTAAAGAAAAATTCAAATTCGTATAAACGATCTGCCAAAATGTCTTTTGAGTCTTCCCGTCGATTGACTAGATTCCAGACAGCTTTGTTACATTCCTCGCCAAATTTGTAGAGAACGACTCGTTTAAATTCCAATCCTTTAACTGCACTAGCACTCAATACATTTTTGAGCGGTTCTGACTCTGGAATTTCTACCAAAATTTGAGAAAGAACCGCATCGTTTTGAGCATAAGTAAGCTCTCCCCCTTCTTCACAAGGCACAATAATAATCGTGTCTCTCAGGTAGTGTTTGAGTTGCTCAATTTGAATATTCCGACCAATAATAAATTTTTGCGGAGTGGGAAAGTGACCTTGTTTCCAGGCAGTTTGCGGCTGAAGTGCCGGAATTTTGAACAGAACCTGACGACACAATTGGATCAGGTTAATCACTTGCACCACCGCAGTACAAGAGCGATAGTTAGACTTCAGCTCCGGGAAATTCATCCGCAGATTTAATCGCTGTGTGGGATCGAGTGCTGCGATCGCTTCATTGTAAAATGCTGCCTGTACGCTCTCCCAACGAAATCCCGTCGGGTTCAAGGTTTGGAAAGGATCTCCAGCAAAAGCAAAAGGCAAATTACGTATAGGCTGGTATCCCAGATCGCACTGAGAGAATGCAGACAGCCGCATAATTAACTGAAGCTCCAGCCGGGTGAAATCTTGCGCCTCGTCGCAGAAAATAGCGGTGTACTCAGCACGGTAACACTTGAGTTCCAGCACCAATCTAATCAAGTCTTGATCGTCCCAGTACCCTAGCTCGGTTGTTAGCCGCTTATACCAACGTCCCCAGATGGTTTTATAAATTTCTTGGAACTGAGCGGCTGGAACAGTGCGTTCCTGAGTCGGCACTTCATCCTGGTAGTCTTCTGGAGTCATGTACCGGAGACTGTACCCCTTGATGAAAGTTCTAATAACGTGCCAGGAAAGTTCTGGGGAATAGACCTGTGCTTGTGGCAGCTTTGAGTCTCGGTAAAGCTGTCGAAAGCGATGGAAAGAAATGTATTTCTGAGAATCGAAACGTTCCTGGAGTGTATGCCGGTAGCCGGTAGGGTTTCCCGCAGAGTAAGGTTGCTGGCTCATCCGGTTAGCCAGTGACGCATCGTCTGCTTCTAAAGGGAGTAAGTTTAAGAGAAATGTCCCAAACGGCTGAAAGAAAGCACTGACATCGGGGATTTCCGAACCTTCTGTTCGATCTGCAACAAAGCGGTGATGGAATGTATGCAGACAGCGCACGAACTCTTTCGCAACCTCTAATAGTCGCTTATTATAAGTTAGAAAAAGTGGCTTTCCAGGAAGTTCTTTTCCCGGCTCGTAATAATATTTTCGATAACAATAATCTGCAAACAAATACAATAGCATAGTAGATTTACCGCTGCCCGCCCGCCCATTTAAGAAAAGCGGCAGACAATTATTTTCCCGTGCTGATGTTGTTGACACAGAGTTAAGAATTGCCTCTTCTTCTGCCGAAAGAGCTAGATTTACTTCTGCGCCTCTTTGAATGGCAAGCCAACTTTGTTGATCTGTTACTAAGTAACTCGGATAAGACCGTCGCGCAAAGGGAGTGAGTTCATCCAGCGTTAAAGGCTTAGATAAAACATTTTTAGAACCATTAAATAAATTAGTTGCCTCCCCTATTTGGGCTATTTCTTCTGTAGAAGGTCGATGAGCAAAAGATGCTAGGAGAAATAATACTATTCGAGGCGGTTTATCGGCGGTCTCAAGTTGGCTAAATAGCACATAGCAATTATTTTCACCGCACAAATACACACCAGGCCATGCAGCAATTTTCTCAGCGTTCCTCGATTTTTCTTCTATTCCAGAGATAATTTGATAGTAAATTTCCCAGTCTTCTCCGATTTCTGGACTCTTGAACTTGGCAATCCACTCATCACTTTCGTAGAGGATTGCCCAAGAGTCTTTATCCTTTTCTATCTCCCAGCCTGGAGGTTCTAGCCAGGGAAGCAAATCGTCTGGAAGCGGTTCGCGTCTTGAAGACACGTTGCTAGCTGACGGTTGCTGTTGTTGAAGCCAACCAGTTAGCGCTTCCTCATCTAATTGGCAGTCGAGATTCTTTTTACCGTACTCTTCTGGGGTTCGCAGGAACTTTTTGTATTCTTTAGAGCCACGGAGAAAAATGTCTAGTAGACATAGCACCAGGTCGTCCTGTACGGGTCGAATTCTGGCAATGAGGCGTAAATTGTTTTCCCCTCTCCGCTTTAAGTAGGGATAAACCCTCTCAAAACGTGCCTGTGACTCATCAATACTCAAAGGCTCAAGTTCGTTGCATAATTTATCTACTTGAGCCTGAACACCATAGCACAGAGTCTTTCGGTTAAATTGGGAGGTGCGATAGACGTACATAAACTTGTCTGTAGCTGTTTCTGAAAAAAACAGGCTGAAGCCACTATTACTTATTGTTATGCAGTAGAGAAATTGCTGTGTAGAATTTTTGTTACATCTTACACAGAATCGCAGTTTTTGCCTCAAATAGTTCTAATTTGCCTATCCTTCCAGGTCGTGTCATTATCCACTTGTGTTGAAACTTGAGCTTTGTTTCAATCCCGCCAGAGAATAAAATTTCCCTTCTAATTGCTCAGAGAATGGTTTAAAAAACTGAATTTTTATAAAATTAGTCTGTTTCAACTTACATTTTGTACTACTCGCATTACCTGTCTCTAGTTTCAACCCCTTGCTAACAGAAGCAAGTCTTCTCTTAGAAGACTAAGTAGAAATTTAAGTCCATTTCAATGAACTTAAGCTATGAGCTTTGGACTGAATTTCAAAGCAGACTCCCAGCTTCCTGCGAATGGTGCAATATGTCCTTATGCTTAAGGTAATGACAAACCTTCCAGGGTGAGCCAGGAAAGGAGAAATCACCGATATCCTGGTACCTATGTCAATTGGTATTTAATTACGTTTTTCTACTTAAGCACTTGTCTGAATGGGTAGTTGCACGGTAAATGTAGTCCATCCTTGTGTGCTTTGAGCCTGAATGGTTCCTCCTATTTTTTCGACCAAATTTTGCACTAAATATAGACCTAATCCACTTCCTCCCTCTTTCCAGATATCACCATTAGGAATGCGGTAAAATTTTTCAAAAATTCGAGGTAATTCTGTATTTAAAATTTCTGCTTGATTGGTAATTTTAAAGTTTACTCTTGAATTTGAGTTTAAATTAATATTTATTGAATAATCCACATAGACACTAATGGATATTTCACCAAAAGAGGGGGTATATTTACAAGCATTTCCAATCAACTCTATTAATATTTGCTCCAGACAAATCCGGTCTGAAATCAGTGGAGGAAGATTGGGAGAACAATCAATATTTAAAATTTGCTGGCGCTGAGCTATTCCAGGTTTAAATGGCTCAATTAAAGTCGGAAGCCAGTATTTTAGAATTAAAGTTTCTGGAGAAAATATTTTTTTTTCCGAGCCTAAACGATGCAAATCTAAGATATTATTAACTAGTTCTATTTCCCGAATACATTCAGCTTCTAATAACGCTCTATATTGTTGCTGTTGTTCTTCATTAGAAATGATTTCCAACATTTGAATAATCAGCTTCATGTTGGCTAGAGGGGTTCGCAAATCGTGAGAAGCTCTAGCAAGCAAATCATCTTTTTGAATATTGAGCTGCTGGAGTTCTTGGATTTTCCCTTGCAGGAGTGTCACAGCTTCTTGTTTTTTCAGCCGAGTAGCGATCGCACCTAGCAATTCTGCTCTGGTAAACGGCTTCGTCAGATAATCATCAGCCCCTAGCTGCATCCCTTGGCGCAAGTCTTCTCTCTCCGTTTTAGCGGTGAGAAAAATAAAGGGAATTATTGCCGTTATCTGGTCTTGGCGCAATTGAGTTAGCACGCTGTAACCATCAAAATCGGGCATCATGATATCACAAATAATTAAATCAGGTTCGTGTTCCCTTGCCAACTGCACCCCCACTAAACCGTTTTCCGCACCAATGGCATCAAAACCCTCCGCCTTGAGGAGTTTGAGAAGGTTGCTTCTAACGGCTGGCTCATCTTCAATCACCAGAATCGTTTTCACAGGTCTGACTCGTCAATCTGTTATTTAAAGGAAGAACGACTTTAAACGTCGTGCCAAGCCCAATCTTACTAGCTACTATTATCCTACCCTGGTGTAAATCTACACACTTTTTAACAATTGCCAGTCCTAATCCCGTACCATTAATGTTGCCGACATTTGTTCCCCGATGAAACGGTTCAAACAATCGGGATCGATCTGCTAGAGGAATCCCAATTCCTTCATCTTGTATTTCTAAAATAGCCTCTCCATCCTGGGAAGCAAGTTTAAAATAAATATTGCTATTCTCTGGTGAATAATTGATAGCATTTGAGAGCAAATTATTAAGGATTTGTCGCAGTAACTTTCTGTCCATACAAGCATTTAGAGATGGGGATTTACTGGTAAAAACAACCTTATGCCCCCTGTTTGCAGTAAGTTGTATTTCAGCAACGATGGCCTGACAGAATTCAATTAGGTCAAGGGGTGCCGGATTAAAGTTTAATCTTGCTGCGTCGGCTCTTCCTAATGTCAGCACATCATTTAACAGATGGGTCATGTGGTGAACAGAGGATTGAATGAGGTGAAGTTGTTCTAATCTTTCCTCTTGAGTCCAGCGAGCGCCATAATATTCTAGTAATTCGGAAGAAGACAGAATAATGCTTAAAGGCGTGCGGAACTCGTGAGAAGTCATAGAGACAAAGCGAGATTTGAGTTCGTTCAGTTCTTTCTCTTTTGCCAAAGCATTCAAAATCTCTTCTTCTGCCTGTTTGCGCTCCGTAATATCTATGCACGAGCCGATGTAACCCGCAAAGCTGCCATCAGGGGTGAAGCGCGGAATCCCCGTATCTAAAATCCAGCGATAATTCCCATCAGCACGCTTGAGGCGGTATTCCACTCGCACTGGTTGGCGAGTATTGAAGGCTGATTTATAGGTGTCCAAACAAAGCTGTAAACCATCGGGATGGATACTTTCTAACCAACCGTTGCCCACTTCTTGTTCAAGTCTACGTCCTGTAAAATCTAACCAAGCTTTGTTGAAAAATGTTCCCTTGTAATTAACGTCTGACATCCAAATCAAAGCAGGCACGTTGTCAGCCATGATCCGGAAGCGGGTTTCACTTTCCCGCAACGCTTCCTCCATCTGTTTGCGCTTAGTTACATCCAGAGTTAGAGACAGCACCGATACTAAATTGCCCGATTTATCTAATAATGCCGAGTTGTACCATTCGCAATAAACAACCGAACCATTTTTGGTGTAATTGCGGTTTCGGGAAATATTACGCTGTTCGCTGCTACCGATTAGCCGCTGAATAACGCTATCGACAGTTGGCACGTCTTCAGAAAAGACAAACTGCCACTCAGCCGGATGTTTGCCAATGACTTCCTCCGCTTTCCACCCGAAAACTTTTTCTGCTTCCGACGACCAACGCGACACCCGAAAATTACAATCCCACTCTATGACCGCTAGGGGTGAGTTTTCAAAATGAAAGTTCAGTCTCTGAAGTGCATCCCGGAGCGCTTCTTCTGTCTGTTTTTGCTCAGTAATGTCACGAGCGACACTTAACACAGACTCTACTGACCCATCTAAAGCAAATTCCGGGACGATACGAGCTTGATAGCATTTTCCGCTTATTGAAGACTTGCTTTCAAAAACGTGTTGCTGACCTGTTGTAAACACATTTTGAAGGATTTGTTGAAAAGGAATATAAATTTCGGGTGGCATTCCTAACTCTGAATGAGTTTTGCCGATAAATACTTCTGGGGATATTCCGATTGTTCGCTCTATAGCGGAACTGACATATAAATGTCGCAATTCTTTGTCAAATCGGGAAATAATATCAGGGGAATTGTCAGCCAGTGCTTTAAATTCTTGTTCGCGGCGGTGGAGTGCTTCCTCTGACTGCTTGCGCTGGGTGATATCGACCGCAATCCCGGTTGTTCCGATTACCTCCCCGGTGTTATTAAAAATTGGGGTTTTAATTGTTTCTGTCCATAGCATCTTTCCTTCTTGGTAGACTGCGGGTTCTTCGACACGCTTGCGCTTGCCGATTTTCATCACCTCTCGATCGTCCTCTCGATATCTTTCGGCTAAATCTGGATGCCAAATATCTAAATCTGTCTTCCCAATTAAGTCTTCTGGTTCGAGTCCGCAGGCTTTGCCAAATGCTTCGTTGACGGCAATGAATCTGCTTTCTTTGTCTTTTAACCAAGCTAAATGGGGAATATTATCGAGGATGGCTTTCTGCTGGCTGCGTTGCTGTGTTAGCTGTTCCTCTGCTTGCTGGCGTAGCGTAGCGTGTCGCAGGCTTTCACTAATGTCTTCTAAAATTCCAACATGACCGATAAATTCTCCTCGATCGGAGAACATCGGTGAAGACTGAACGCGAACCCAACGCACAATTCCTTCCTTAGTTTGAAAGCGAAACTCGTCAGAGTATTCTCTCCGTTCACGAGTATGTGTTAACCAATCTGCAAAGACGCGATCGCGATCGCTTGAGTGAACCACCTGCAACCACCCTTCTTGCAAACTCTCCTCCAAGGTAAAGCCACAGATGGCTTGACAGCGGAGATTTGTGTAGATGCAACACCCCTCCATATTTGCCAAAAAAATCCCCACTGGCGAGTAGCTACTCAAACAACGGAACCGTTCTTCACTTTCTCGCAACTCATCCAGAGCTTTTTTGCCTTCGATAATTTCTTGCCGCAATTGCTTGTTGGTTTGTGTTAATGCAGTGGTACGTTCCTCGACTCGAATTTCTAAGGATTCGTTCGCTTGATTCAGTGCAGCTTCGGCAGCTTTACGTTTGGTGATATCGCGTGAATTAGCAACAAAGTCTGCGATCAATGGGTTAGCTAGCGAATTATGATATTTGTGCAGTAGTTTAGCTTTTTCAGCTTTGAGTTGGCGGATTAATTGTGGTTTTAGCGCAGCCTGCACGGATCTCACTCGTCTTCCCAATCTACGCATATTCTTTTGACCTTCGGAGTAAGTTTAATTGTTGCCACTGGTGATATTTTTACCTACCTTAACCGCCTCAATACCCAGAATTACCTAATTGTAGTGAAGGGTACACTGCTATCTAATTCGCGTTAATTAATTTCTAACAGCGCCTCTTTGTATTCATCGAATTTACAAATTTAATTTACAAACACTTACTTAAATTAAGACAAGCCAAGCGATCCGTGTAGGTTGGTAGTCTAAGTTGGCTACAGTTGTACGATCGACTACATTCGCCTTTAACATAAACCCTTTCTCTGGGTAGATTCAAGACCTCTTCCTTAGGAAAGGCGAATGAGCTGATAATCCTGCTTAGATTAAATACAAATTTGTACGGGAAGTTAATGATGAGAGGCATGAACCCAGCGCAAAAATTTGCGTTAATTATCGGCATTTTCTTTTTCCTTTGTGGTGTAATGGGATTTATTCCCGCCTTTGTGAAAGCGCCTACAGTTACGCCTGATATGGCGGGTCTTGGATACACAAGTGGATACGGTTACTTACTGGGGTTATTCCCCATCAATGTCTTACATAATGTTGTTCACCTTGTCGTAGGACTTCTGGGAATTTTTGCATCCATCGCCTTAGACAGTTCTCGTCTCTATAGTGGAGTTTTGGGAATTTTCTATGGGGTGCTAACGCTAATGGGGCTTTTTCCGGCTACCCAGTCAACCTTGGGCTTGATCCCAATCTTTGGCAACGATGTCTGGCTTCATGCAGTCACCGCCGCGATCGCAGTGTACTTTGGCTTTATTGCTACACCGGATTTGTTGGAACTAAGCACACCACAACAGGGCGGTACTCGTAACGAGGGCTAAAAAAGGGTGGCGTTTAATAGCGGGTCCATTGTCGAATCCGATTGAGTTTTACGTCGCTGATTGCCTTACAGAAAATCAGTATGCCTTTACCTTAGCCGAGGTATTCTGGTTTTCTGTAAGCTTTAAACGGAATTACAGCGCATATTAATAACACTTAGATCCAGTCCTAAATGATTCGTAAACGCGAGATCCCCGACTTCGAGAAAGAAGTCGGAGATCTGAAAGGCTGGCTCACAACTCTAATAGGATTGCTATATTTGTAACACTTGCATCTGAATCAATTCTTGGTATTTTCGATTTGGCGCACCACGGTGAGGGCGGAGTAGCTGACGCCTGCGGTTCCTTCGCCGGGATGGGTGGAATCTCCCACTAGCCACAAATGATTCACGGGTGTGCGATTGGCAAAGCCAAAGGGACCAAAGGTGGAAACTCGCTGACCAATCCCGCCGACAATGCCGCGATCGCGTGCTGTGAAGCGGGCAAAGGTGCGGGGTGTAGCGGCTTCTTGATGGACGATGGTTTCTGGTGTCAAGTGAAAAAATTGGCTCAGACGAGCGATCGCTTCCTCGGTATATTGTTGCTTTCGCTGTTCATAATCTTCCGATTGCCACCAATTCCGAGTGTCAACGAAGGAAGACGCAATGATAGTTGCTTTACCTTCTGGCGCGCGACCATCTTTAGGGTGGCTCACTGAGACAAATAGGGAGTTATTTTCTCCAATCGGGCCGTCATAATCGTAAAGAAACTGCAAATGAGGCGGACATCCTGAGGGAATCGCGCTTCGATCGACACCGAGATACACCACAAATGCTCCCGACGATGGGGGAAGTTTATCGACTCGACGACGATAGCGATTTTGGGTTTTGGGTTGCGAACTAGGAATTCCCTCTGGTGTCTCTGCTTCCAAAAGTTGCACCAAATTTTGGGCGGTGACATTGGCAACGACATGGTCACCGGGTTCTGTCCAGACAGCGCCGGTTTTTTGATTGCGAATAACGACACCAGTGGCTTTGCCATTTGTGGTGTGGATGCGTTCAACGGTGTGACGCATCAACAGCTTGCCACCGTCTCGCTCTAAAGAGGAGACTAAGCGATCGCTCAACACCTGCATACTGCCTTGAAGATGAAAGAGTCCCTGCGGCTCTTGGGACACACTCAAAGCAGTCGCTGCATAGAGCAGAGCCGTTTCTTCAGCATCTACCTGAGAATAAAGCTTGAGCTGCAAATCCAAAAACGTTTTCAGACGCTGATTATCGCCCAATCCATACCCCCGCAAAGCGTCTCCCACCGTCAAAAAAGTGTAGGGCAAAGTAATCAACGTATCGGGACGAACCGCTGATACCATCTGCCATAAGTCCCACAAATTTCGCGGCGGTAGCACCGGATCGCGCGATTGAAATGCAAAGCTGGCTCGGAATAAAGTCGCCAACAACTCCCAAAATGGTTCGCTTCCGGGAAACTGCCGAATTCGCTCCGCCTTCCACTTTTGGGGGTCGCGCCAGACGTTAATCGGTTCAGTTTCTCCCGGTAGATACACGGCACAAGCTGGATCGCAAGGCGTCGCTGCTGGTAACTCAATTCCGAGTTCCTGAAAAATCCGGTGATGAATTCCCCCCGGTTCCAGTCCAGCCACCTGGGTCGCTCCCACATCAAAGGTAAATCCTTTGCGTTTGAAGGTGGAAGCACATCCACCAGGCACTAGAGCTTGATCCAAAACTAAGACTGAGTAGCCTCGACGAGCCAGTAATGCCCCAGCCGTGAGACCACCAATTCCAGCACCGATAACGACAACATGACAGCTTGGCATGAATTGAGAACGAGGATTCCCTCTTCCGAGACTTAATATTACGTTACATTAAGTTTCGGCTTCCTGACAGGTTCGCGCTCGACGATGAACAATCGGGATTTCAATGTAAAACTCTGTTCCTAGTCCGGGTTCTGAGGAACACGTTAGAACCCCGCCGTGCTTCTCGACCACAATTTGATGGCTAATGGATAAACCCAAGCCTGTCCCCTTGCCAACAGGTTTCGTGGTGAAGAAAGGGTCAAATAGTCGTGTTATCGCCTCTGGGGGGATGCCAGAGCCATTATCTCGAATCCGAATTACCACCTGAGGACAGTCATTAATTTCGACAACCTCAGTGCGAATTCTAATCGAAGCAACTGGCACTTGAGTATTGGAAATGGGGGGAGTTTGACCTAACTCAAGAGAGTGCGTATGCAAATTCTCGATGGTTGCGATCGCTAAATGCTGATAGCTGTACTCCTCCAAAACATCAATCGCATTGTTGAGGATATTCATAAACACTTGGTTCATCTGTCCAGCATGACACTCCACAAGGGGGAGATCGCCGTACTCTTTAATCAGCTCAATTCCTCGATTTCCTCCCTTTGCTTTCATTCGATGCTGTAAAATCAGCAGCGTACTATCTAACCCTTCATGAATATCGACCGCCTTCATTTCTGCTTGATCGAGCCGAGAAAAATTCCGCAAACTCAGAACAATCTGGCGAATGCGGTCTGCTCCTAGCTTCATGGAAGAGAGTATCTTCGATAGGTCTTCTATGACAAAAGTCAGATCGATATTTTCCTTATACGCTTCGATTTCTGGGACTGGATCGGGATAATAACGCTGGTAGAGTTGTAGCAGGTGCAGCAAATTTTGGGTGTACTGATCTGCGTAAGCGAGATTGCCGTAAATAAAGCTGACTGGATTATTGATTTCGTGAGCAACACCCGCAACTAACTGCCCCAGACTGGACATTTTTTCGCTCTGAACCAGTTGGGATTGGCTGCTTTGCAGCGTCTGCATCGCTTTTTTCATCTGGATTACTTGTTGTTGCAGAACTGCGATCGCGCTACTTTGTGCAGTTTCCGATTCTCCTAAAGCCTCCAGCGCTTGCTTGCGCTCGGTGATATCTTCAGAAATCCCCAACAAATATTGGGGAATTCCCGATTCGTCGAAAATCGGGATTTTTTTAGTGTGCAGAATTCTCAAACCTTGATGCTTGGTCTGGATTGGCTCTTCCAGAATGTCCAGAAGCTTTCCAGATGCCAACACTTCGCGATCGCGACTTGTGAAGAAATCAGCTTGCTCTGGCGGGAAAATGCCATAGTCGTTCTTGCCTAACACTTCTTCCTGAGAATAACCAGTGAGTTCCTCGTTGGCTTTGTTCCAGAATACAAATCGCAATTCATTCACTTCTTTAATAAAAATTCCAAGTGGCAGATTTTCTACGATGGAATTCAATAAATTATGAGTATTTGCCGTTGCTTTTTGTGCCTGTTTGCGTTCAACTATTTGCCTTTCTAATTGTTGATTTGTCTGCAATAAGTTTTTAGCACGAGCTGCCAAAACTTCCAAATTGGCGTTCGCTCTTTCCAACTCAGCCTTAGCCTGAGCCAGTTGATTTTTCGTGTTTTTTTGGATTCGGAAGTTTTCAACCAGGAGCGAGTAGTAACGCCTCAGAGCAATGAAAGCTCCCGCGACTAAAGCCATGATTAGAACAACTCCTCCCTGAATTGTCAGTATCATTGGAGAGCCGTTTTGCCCACCGAAGACTAATGTTAAAAGCTGCACTGAATGTTCTATAGCACAGCTCAAGAAGATTGCTACAGTTACGAGTACTAATGGATTGCTGAGTAGATGCTGCCCTCGAAGAAAACCGCGATAAATCAAAAACGCAGTTGTATAATAACCAGCTGCAATGATGGTATTTGTACTTCCTGAAAATCCAATCAGCATGAGTACAACTGACTCCAGTTAAATGAAGCTTTAGTCTGGTCTATCAGACTAAACTATAATATCTGTCTTTAGACTGATAAAGCTTTTTAACTTCTTAAATTTATCTAAACTTACAGACTTTATTTCAAACTTTTAAAAATTTAGAATGAATCTTTCATAATAAAGGTATTTCCCAATACATAAATAAACAAAGTTTAATCAATAAGCAAAATTTTAAAGAATGATTGACTTTCTTAATTAACTTTAAAAAATGGCACGGAAAGGAAATATGTGTTAAAGGCGAAAGGAGCGGGAAACTTTTTAAAAACATCTAGAGAGCGATCGCGCAATGCTGGGGAGCTGGCTGAGGAGACAGGTGCAGACTGAGTAAGATAAAAGGAGAAATAGTCCAGCGCCGAAGAACACATGACCTCAACTCTGCTCAAATCTACGCCACTCAACGCCCCGACTCTCCACCGCCTACCTAACGGTTTAACGATTGTGGCGGAGCAGATGCCCGTCGAAGCCGTTAACCTAAACGTGTGGATTAATGTCGGCTCATCCGATGAGCCAGACCCCATCAACGGCATGGCTCACTTTCTAGAACACATGGTGTTTAAGGGGACGCCAAGGCTCAACAGTGGAGAATTCGAGCGACTGATTGAAGAGCGGGGTGCCGTAACAAACGCAGCCACCAGTCAGGACTATACCCACTACTACATCACAACAGCTCCCAAAGATTTTGCCCATTTGGCACCATTGCAACTAGATGTAGTGCTAAATCCCAGCATTCCAGAGGATGCCTTTCAAAGAGAGCGATTGGTCGTTTTAGAAGAAATTCGCCGCTCGGAAGACAATCCTCGCCGCCGGACTTACCAGCGGGCGATGGAGGTGGCATTTGACACCCTGCCTTACCGGCGTCAGGTACTCGGCCCAGCAGCGGTGATTGAGCAGCTGACGGCGCAGCAGATGCGCGATTTCCACGCCAGTCAGTATCAACCCAAATCGATAACAGCGGCAGTTGTGGGCAATTTGCCGGTTGAGGAATTAATTGAAATTGTGGCACAGGGCTTGACGGAGATAGGCGTCAGCACTCAAGAGCCAGAAGTCAAAACTCAAGAAGCGATCGCTTCAACCCTCACTCCCGAACCTGCTTTTAGGGAAATTGTCCGCCGCGAGTATGTTGATGAAAGCTTGCAGCAAGCGCGGTTAGTGATGATGTGGCGAGTGCCTGGAATGACGCACTTATCCGATACTTACGCGCTGGATGTGTTGAGTGTGATTCTGGGACAAGGTCGGATGTCGCGGCTGTTCCGAGATTTGCGGGAAGATAGGCACCTGGTGACGAATATTGGGGTGAGCAATATGAGCCATCGGCATCAAGGCGTCTTCTATATTGGGGCGCAGTTGCCGGTAGAGAATTTGGCAGAGGTGGAAGCGGCGATTCTTGCTCATATTCGCACCCTCCAGACAGAACCCGTGAGTGAGGCAGAGATTTCCCGCTTCCGGACGCAAGTAGCGAATCGGTTTGTGTTTGGGAATGAAACGCCGAGCGATCGCGCTAACTTATACGGCTACTATCAAACCATGATGGGTGATTTGGCTCCAGCATTGAATTACCCGGCTCGGATTCAAGCCTTGGAAGCGGCGGATCTCCAGTCAGCAGCTCAACAGTATCTCTCTTGTGATGCTTATGGTGTGGTTGCGATCAAGCCAGCTAGCTAGTTTTTTTAACGCAAAGGTACGCAAAAGTTAACGCAAAGGTACGCAAAGGTACGCAAAGAAGTCAATCTGGTTTGGCGTACCTTTGTGCTTTCTTTAGCGTGACTCTGGGTTAAAATTTCTCCCATGTGGACAGAAATAGACGCTCAAATCACTCGCCTAACGGGTGAAAAGTTTCAAAGTCAGCAGCGGCAGTCGGTGAGTGGTGGTTGCATCAATCAAGGCTATGCTGTCAGCGATGGGCAACGCACCTACTTCATCAAAATCAACCAAGCATCTTTGGTTGATATGTTTGAGGCGGAGGCGCTGGGACTCCAGCAAATGCAGGAAACTCACACGATTCGGGTTCCAAAACCGATTGGCTGGGGCACCAGCGGGAATTCTGCCTATATCGTACTGGAGTGGCTGGAAATGGGGCGCGGCGACTCCCATTCTTGGGAAGAAATGGGACGGAAGTTAGCGGCGATGCACAAATGCGCTGAAAAAGACGCCTTTGGCTGGGATAGAAATAACACGATTGGTTCGACGCCACAAATCAATAATTGGACAGCAGATTGGGCGGAATTCTATGCCAAGCATCGTCTCGGCTATCAATTTCAGCTTGCAAGGCGTCGCGGCGGTCATTTTCCCCAACAGGAGCAATTGCTGGCAGCAATTCCCAAACTGCTAGCGGATTATCATCCTCAACCATCTCTAGTTCACGGCGATTTGTGGGGGGGAAATGCAGGCTTTACGGCATCGGGAGAACCCGTCATTTTCGATCCGGCGGCGTATTATAGCGATCGCGAGGTTGATATCGCCATGACAGAACTTTTCGGTGGCTTCCCCGCAGCCTTTTATCGCGGCTATAACGAAGTATTTCCTCTAGATCCAGGCTACGAGCGCCGGAAAACCCTCTACAATCTCTATCACATCCTCAACCACTTTAATTTGTTTGGCGGCGGCTATAGTTCGCAAGCCAATGGGATGATTGAGCGTATTTTGAGATAGTAGAAAGAGATATAGCAATCCTAAATAAGTTGTAAACTCTCTCTTTCTATCTTTTCTTCGCGCTCTATAGCGCTAACGCGCATGGCTCCGCTAGGGCGTCTTTGCGGTTCGTTTAAAAAAATATGTTCGCAAATCAAATAGGATTGCTATAGTAGAAACGCGATTAATCGCGTCTCTACAAGAGGTTATCAATGCAATTATGCCCCTCGATTCTGATTCTTAACAGCTTCAGCTAGAACCTCTAAAGCTTTCGCTTTTTGAGGGTCGCTTCCCTGAGAATATTCTAACTGGAACGGCACTTCGATATCTGGTTTCACGCCCTTGCCTTCTAAGCGTTCTCCATTCACATAAATATCAACGACCGCCAGATAAAGAAGATTACCATCTTTGAGCAAGAAAGGACGAGCCGCCACAACTGCTCCTGCTGTTTGACTACCAACAACTTTTCCAATTCCATACTGCTCAAAACCATAAGCTAAAATTTCTTTCCCGCTTCTGGTTCCCTTATTCACTAGCATGACAACGGGTTTTCTCCATTGATAATCTAAGGTGGTTTTTATCCCATCTCTAGGAATTTGGGTTAATACTGGAACTTTTTCGGAAAAAATACTTAGATAATTCGGAGTAGCACCACCCCAGCCGTCTCTTAGGTCTAAAATTAACCCATCTGCATCTTTAAAGCGTCCATAAGCAATTTCTTCTTCCAGTAATTCCTGATATTGAGCGCCAGCATACGACCAGATATGTACATAGCCTAGTTTTCTACCATTGCTTTCGATTATTTCAATACTCGACCGCATCGCGTCCAAGAAAACTGTAGTAGGCTTTATTCTTTTTGGAACTACAGTTACATTCTTCTTGCTGTTTGCATCGGGAGTTCGTTGAATCGATATACTAACTTGTTTCCCTGCTTTGTTAACAAAAGATTCGATTGGCTGATACTGACTGCCATCAACTGCTAATATTTGGTCGCCTACTTTGAGTCCCGCTTGAGCAGCAGAACTGTTATCAAGAATACCAGTGATAAAGGTCTTCCCATCGATCTCTTTAGTGAAAGCTCCAATTCCGGTGTACTCTAAGCCTTTGGGAAATAACTTTTGTATTTTTTCTAAGAAATGACCTTGATTAAATATACCCAAAAGTTGGTAGTAAGCGGGTTGTGACTTCGGATAAAAGCCTATATGAGAAGTATGCAACTCAGCTAGCATTTGATTGATGACAACGGATGCTTCATCAATAGATTTTGCCTGCTTGACTGAAGGTTTATACTTCTCTCGCATGGCTTTCCAGTCAACCCCATTAAATTTTGGGTCAAAAAAGTTGTCATTGACAGTTTGCCAAACTTCTTCAAATACGCCTAAAGTCGGTGATTCTTGAAGTTTTGAACTGACGGGTAGGAGGAAAAATGATAAGGCAAGAATAACTAAAACACTAAGACTTATATTAGCCAAAAATCGGTTAATTTTTTTAAACTTTATCATTGTTTGATTATTTCAATTTATCTTCAGCCAGTATAGCTTATCAGCTACTTAAATCAGGGTAGAAACTATCCCATTTTTACAAAAATATGCTAGCGTTTAGAAACCGTGCCTACACAGACAAAACCCGCCTACGCAGGTTCCAAATTTATTACTAGATGTTGTAGGGTAGGCGCTGCTAATCAATGGTTTTACAGATAGGTTTGTTTAGGTACAGTTACCTAAATTACGAGATGCGAATGAAGCGATCGCGTATCCGAGATCCCCATACCGAACTCTATTATAATTGCGCGATACTAATGTGCCGAGGCTGAGCTTTAACTCGTTCTATCCAATCTTGAATCGCTGGAAATCTTGTTAAATCAAATCCACCTTCATCCGCGACATGGGTGTAAGCAAACAAGCCGATATCAGCAATCGTATAGCGTTCTCCTGCAAAAAAATTACAATTTGTTAAATGTTTTTCCATAACCGTTAGCGCTGCATAACCGGGTTCGCGCTTTTGATTAAGTGCTTCCTTATATTCCTCCGCCTTGCTAAGGATAGAAATCCAAAATCGGGAAGTAGCAATATAAGGCTCATGGCTATACTGTTCAAAGAATAACCATTGCAACACTTTTGCGCGTTCAAAACGGTGGCTTGGTAAAAAATCAGTTCCTTCACTCAGATAAAAAAGAATTGCGTTGGATTCTGCCAGGAATTGACCTGATTCTGTTTCCAAGACAGGAATCCGACCATTGGGATTTTTGCTTAAAAATTCAGGAGTCCGAGTTTCACCTTTGAGAATATTCAGTTCTATGCTCTCAAAGGGAATTTCTAGTTGAGTCAATAAAAGACGAATTTTATAGCAATTACCAGAAGAGAAAAATTGATACAATTTGAGCATATTTATACCTAAACTACTTCAATAGTAGATTTCAGGATGCGATCGCAAGTGCGCGAGCGTTAGCAATAAGTATTGTCACAGGCGAAGCTTGCCCGAAGCATAAGCTAGCACATATCACTTTTATCAGTAAAACCGAGAGCCAGCCATCCACACCCAGCAAATAAATCGATAACTAAGGGTTCACTTGCTGATTGTTGAAGGAGTCGAAGCTCTTTTTCGATAAAATCAAGGCAAGAAAGACGGTTGCTGAAGATTGTTGTCTTCATCAAATCAAGATTAAGGTGAGGAAACACTTAGGGAATAAATCGGGTACGCGGAGATGCGTCTAGGCGCAAGGCGGCGATCGCAACCTTCACATCAAAAGCGATCGCACTCTTTATTACCAAGTGCGATCGCTTCTTATCTTCCTAACACCTATCGGGTGAGATTTTTCCTCGCCCGTTCAGAACGTGACTCAGCTGATTCCATTACCTCAGCCATATTTTCCAGCACTTCTCCTGGATGATTTTCTAAAACTCTGGTAGACAAAGAAACCCGACCTTTACCTTCATCGATATCAACAATCAGCGCTTTGATTACTTGACCCACCTGAAACAATGATGCTAGAGATTCGATGTAAGTTTGGCTTACTTGCTTAATATGCAGTAAACCAGTGATCCCGTCCAAATCAACAAACACACCGAAGGGCTTCACACCAGTAATTTTCCCTTCAACTAACTGCCCAACTTCTATCTGAGTGATGGCAACAGAACGAGTCGCTTGCCGTTGAGAAAGCACCAGTTTGTTCGTGTCAGCAGAAACCTCCAAAAAGCTAGCAGTTAGCTTCTCACCAACCAGGGATTCCAGGTTGTCGCGTTCCACCAAGTGCGATCGCGGAATAAACCCCCGCAACCCCTGCACCTCTACCGTAACGCCCCCCTTATTGATGCCAGTGACACGGGCTTGCACTGTTTGATTCGCTTCCTGCATATCAGCCAGGTTATCCCACGCCTGCTTGATCTCCATCTGCCGCACTGAAAGCGTCACCTGACCATCTGCATCTTGCTCTCGGATAATCAGAAAATCCCGTTCTTCCTGCAACGGCAGCACAATCGATAAATCTGTTACCCGTCTCAACGACGCCTCATCAACAGGTAAAAAAGCCAAAGACTTGCCGCCAATGTCTACATAGGCACCATCACTTTCGTGGGTTTCCACTTTACCGCGCACGACTTGCCCCTTGTGAAATTGGTAGTCGTGTTGTTCGAGAGCTTTGGCAAAATCGTCCATAGAAAATGACGATTTTGCATCTTGAGAAGAGGTCGATTTGGAATTCATGACAACTTAGTTGATTGAAAAAAAGTAATTCCCGACTCGCTGATTGCTAGTGTGGGAAAAAATTTATGCCGCTTGAAGTTCTTGTTCAAACAGCTGTTTTACCTGCTTCCAGGCATCGGCGGCTGTGGTGTCATTGTAACTGGCGCGATGGTCGCAGAAAAACCCATGTTCAGCTCCATCGTAGCGAAAGACACGATGGGGAATGTGGTGTTTCTCTAGCTCCGCTTCAATTTGATCTACCTGTTCGGCGGGGATGCTGGCGTCCTCCATGCCGAAAAAGGCGTAGAGCGTGCCTTTGATGTCTTTTGTCCGCGTTACTGTTGGTTCCCCGCCGCCGGGAGTGCCGGTGGCAACGCCAGCACCGTAGAATGACGCACTGGCTTTGATATCGGGTAAAGTCGCGGCGAGGTAAGCAACATGACCCCCAAAGCAGAAGCCGATGCAGCCAAAGACAGGTTTTACTTCGGGCAGGGTTTTGAGGTAATTAATTGCCGCCTGGATATCGCCGAGTAGTTCTGAGGCTTGAGTTTGATCCTTGTACTGTCTGCCAATTTGAATGTCTTCCGGAGTGTAGCCGGTTTCAAAACCCGGTGCTTGGCGTTGAAAGATTGCTGGCGCGATCGCTACATAGCCTTCCTTGGCAATTCGTTCTGTTACCTCCCGGATGTGGGCATTCACTCCAAAAATTTCCTGCAACACCACCATGCCTGGAAAAGGCCCCTCCCCTTCCGGCATTGCCAGGTAAGCCGCAATTTCTAGATCGCCATTGGCAATTTTGAGGTTTTTTGCCCGAATCTTGCTATCTGTCATGATAATTCTTCTGTGTCCTCTGCCGTTTTTTTAGCAGATAGTGCTACTATTTTGTCTACCAGCAAATTGCCCTACTTTTTACTGTAATAAAGTATTTAGAAATTCATAAAATTGCTGCCCTACTTCTCGATTTTTTTTATGAAGAAAATATTATTTAAAATAAACCATAACTTTTTTATTTAAAAAAATCATTTTTTTAAATATTTTGTAATTTTAGCTTATTTTATTGTGTAGTTTTGTGCGGTTATTGAAGAGTTGCTGGCTGTCGAAAAAGTGGTTTTTGGAGAGAGCGATCGAGAACGATAACTAGCTTTTGTAATCCTTAAAAATCAAAAAGTATCAAGGGGTAAGAGAAGGAGTTCGACCTTGGCAGACTGGAGAGAAAAAGAAAAACCGGCCGGATTATTCACTCGGCAACTTACCTTCATCGCTATCGTTACCTTAACGGCGCTCATCGTCAATAAAATCATCGAGCCGTCACCTCAAACTTCCCCTCAGCATCAGTTTGCGATAGAGGTTCGTCAGGACAAGCCGGAAGCTCAACAACTCCCCAGTGTCAGACCCAAAAATTCGCCACCGAGGGAAATAATACCGCCAGCGAGTAGCGCGATCGCTGACACGGCAGAGGCTTCTCCATCGCCAAGTGTATGGGCGATCGCACCATCAAACCCAGTTCATCAGCAACTCCCCATTGCCACACCCGAAAATTCGCCCAGTGAAACAACGCCTTGGGCGATCGCTCTCTCACCCGCAGCCGAAAAAACCTTCCCAGTGCCTACCGAGTATCAGGGAAAAACCATTTATCAGATAAAGCCGAAGAATCTGAAAAAAGTCATCGCCCTCACTTTTGATGATGGCCCTTGGGGGAAAACGACATTGCAAGTGCTGGACATCCTCAAGAAAAACGACATCAAAGCCACATTTTTTTGGGTAGGAGAGCAACTGCAAAGTTATCCAGCCGTAGCGCGACGAGTGGTTGCTGAAGGTCACGCCATTGGCAACCACACCTGGCATCACTCCTATCGTCAGATGGACGAGGCTACGGCGGCAAAGGAAATAGATGATACAGCCGCACTCATCTACAAGATAACCGGAGTCACAACCGCTTACTTCCGCCCTCCCGGCGGCAACTTGCAAAATGGGTTAGCGGCTTACGCCCAAAAGAACAACTACGCCGTGATGATGTGGTCGATTAACTCAGCGGACAGTCGCCGCCACCGCCTCACCGCGCCCAAATTGGTCACAAACATTCTCAAGAGTGCCTTCCCCGGTTCTATTGTGCTGATGCATGATGGTGGCGGCAACCATTCGACAACGGTTCAAGCTTTACCCCAGATCGTTGAAAAACTCAAAAAGCAGGGATATCAGTTTGTCACCTTGCCGGAACTACTAAAGAGGCAAGAGACAACAGACGCTACTGATTCCGTTTCTAGCGGGGAAGCAGAAACACAGATTCCCCCTCGATTAGAGGAATTTCCGCACTCCCCCGGAGAACAACCCGAACAGTATTTCCCTGGGTGAGAGCGTTTTAGACTTTTTTTGGAGTTTAGATGCTGGCTTGTAGAAGACTTGCAGCAAGTAGCGCTAAGAGCGTATGTGCTGATGCGATCGCGTCTCTACTAGATAGATCAAGTGAGAAGGAGGCAGAATCTTGAAAAACCAGAGCGATAACTCAGCTTCTGTAGCGCATTATGCTATTAAAGAATTGCCCTTCTCACGGCTTCATGAGAATCAGAGTCCTTGGAGGCTCGTAAATGGTTCAGTTTCATATTCAACCAGACAGTGAAATTCCAGCGTCAAAACAGCTATTTGACCAAATGCAGTTTGCGATCGCCTCGCGACAGTTTCCCCCAGGTCATCGATTGCCCAGCACTCGGCAGCTAGCAATGCAGACAGGTCTGCACCGGAATACCATTAGCAAGGTGTACCGGCAGCTAGAAGACACTGGATTAGTAGAATCCCAAGCTGGATCGGGAATTTATGTCAAAGCCCAAGGAAACGAGGGCGGCACTGGACATAGCGGCCCCATACACGAACAATATCCCCATGCCTACAAGCTGGTGCAGCACAGCCTGGATGAACTGCTCAACCAAGGTTGCACCCTCAACCAAGCCAGAGAACTATTTCTAGCAGAAGTTGACTGGCGCTTACGCTGTAGTGCGCGGGTGCTGGTCACGGTTCCGTCACGAGACATCGGTGCTGGGGAATTGATGGTTCAGGAACTGGAAAAATCTTTAGGGATACCCGTACAGTTGGTGCCGATGGAGGAACTCAGTAAAATACTCGATCAAACCCACTCCGGCACCGTGGTGACTAGCCGCTATTTTATTGGGGATGCGGAAGCGATCGCTGCCCCACGAGCGGTGCGCGTCATCCCCGTCGATATTTACGACTACGCTCAAGAACTCCAGCTGGTTCAACGCCTGCCTAAAGACAGCTGTATGGGTCTGGTGAGTCTCAGCTCAGGCATTCTCGGAGTTGCAGAAATTCTTATCCACAGCCTGCGCGGGGATGATTTGCTGGTGATGACAGCCCAGGTAAAAGACACCTACAAACTCAACGCGATCGTTCGCAGTGCCCAAACGATTGTTAGCGATCGCGCCAGTTTTGCCACCGTCAAAGCGGCAGTCGCCGCCGCCCGTGAAGACATTATTCGTCCTCCGGAGCTATTATGTAGCGAAAATTATATTGGCACCAAGTCAATTAACTTGCTCAAACGCGAACTCGGTTTAGGTTAACAATTTTGGATTTTAGATTTCAACGATCGGATTTCGACGCTCAGACAGTCTAGCTCATCCCATTTGGCAGTCTAAAGTGCCGATTCAGGTGGGATTACCCACCTGCACCCTTCGGTTCAGGCTGAACTTTTGGACGATCCAGATGCTCTAGGGTCTTCATCAGAGATTCAAGTTTTTCACTCAGAAACCCCTTCTAAAATTGGCAATTCCCTGTTGAAACATCGGCAAGAAGCAATCGGAGCAAAGATGACGATTTAGATGAAACCTTCGATGGGTTTAAAAGATGCCATTGAGAAACACCGTGCTGCTAAAGCTTTCCAACCCGATCCCATTCCAGACTTTCGTTTGGAAGAAATCTTTACTTTAGGGATACACGCGCCATCCGGTTAAAATTTACAGTCTTGGCTTGTAAAATCACTCCACACGTATATGTTTGCTGTCTGCTACTCTTAGGCGATGCCGCCGATGAACCAATCAAACATAATAAGGGGCGCTTTGGTATAGATCGGGTTTACTATAGCGACAGTTATGGTGATTTCCGTCTATAGACTTATGCAGAAGTTTTCAAAAAGCCCCTCCGGGTGATTGGCATAACCTGCAATTAAGGGTATATTTACACCTCAAGAACAGCCGGCTCCTTTTGCTTAGCGATCGCGTCCGGACGGCTAGCTGCAACTGGCAACTGTTGCGATAGTAATCGGGAACAATTTTGCTCTAACGCCTTCTTAATTTTTTTTAAATCAAAGGCGTTTTCCCCAAACCGTTGCCAAAACTGGCAATTCTTAAGCCAGAATCTGTAAAGATATCCTGACAGCTAAAACAAACTTTTGTGCGGAACTCTAACTCCTGATGCTATGACTGCTGTGCCCCTTCCTCGCCAGCCATCTCCCTTACCTGACGGCGGTACCACCGCCGAAACGACGCCTGTTTTCGCGCTCAAAGAACTGGTGGCGCGTTTGCATCGAGAACAGCGCAAGATTCAAGACTTGCTCTCGTCGTTAGGGTTTGCCCTGCGTAGCTTCAATAACTTGAATCAGTTTTTGGAGTTGATTCCGCTGATGGCAACGCGGGTCACAGATGCCGATGGCGGCATTCTCATCCGGTTTTTGCCGAATGGTCAGGTGCGGCTAGAACGCCTGCACTGTCAGGAAGGTCAATCTTGTCAGGATATTCGCAAGGCGCTTAACGCCGCAACCCGTCAGGCGAGTAATCCCTCGACAACGGCAGAGGGGGTCGCCACACCGCCATCATTGGATGCTCAGCTGACTCGGTTTTTAGGGCCAGACATTCAGGTATTTGGCACTCCGATTCTGGTGAAAAATACAGAGCGAGGCCGTCTTTATGTGTTCAGCCGCGATCCCAAATATATTTGGACAGACACCCGGCAGAAGTTGGTGCGGTTAGTTGCCGATCAAACAGCAGTTGCGATCGCAAACGATGAACTTACCGTCGAACTACGCCAAAAAGAACGCCTAGATAAAGAATTAGAAATTGGTGCCGATATCCAGCTGCGCCTACTACCGCGACAATGTCCGAATATTTATGGAGTCGAACTAGCGGCAAAGTGCCAAACGGCTAGTCGCGTCGGCGGAGATTACTATGATTTTATTCCCGCCAATTATGACCAGCTGCGCCCCCAAACAGACAGTGATTCGGAAGTGGAAACTGCCCGAAGAGGATCGGTTCCGTGGAGCCTGGTAATCGGGGATGTCATGGGCAAAGGCGTCCCAGCGGGTCTAATCATGACGATGACGCGGGGGATGCTGCGAGCCGAAGTGCTAAACAGGCACTCACCGGCGAAGATCCTGCAACATTTAAACCGGGTAATGTATGCCGATTTAGAAAACTCCCATCGGTTTGTCACCCTGTTTTATTCCGAATACGATCCGCAAACCCGGATTCTGTCTTACAGTAATGCCGCCCACCATCCTCCCTTGTTATGGCAGGCATCAACCCGTTCCATCAAGCGCTTGGATACCTGGGGAATGCTGATTGGTCTGGATGCCGATTCCCAGTATGAAGATGCCCAAGCCCAGCTGTATCCTGGGGACACGATTATTTATTACACCGATGGTTTTACCGATGCGGCAAATCAAAATGGCGATCGCTTTGACGAAGAAAAGCTGAGCCGCACCTTCCAGTGGGCTTGCCAGCATTGCAACGGCACCCAAGCGATTTTAGATTACCTATTTGAGCAGGTACAGCAGTTTATTGGTCCATCCAGCCGGAACGGAGATGATATGACGCTAGTGGTGATGCAGGTCAAAAGTTAATCGGTAATGAGTCATGGGTCATTTCCTATACCCATCACGAATTACCCATCGCTGACTCCCCCACTAGCAAAGACATCAGCTTTGTGTTAATAACAATCTGAACGGATGCGCGAGCAACCTTTGCCAACATCTCTATTTGTTGTGAGGAGATCAGAGTCATGGTGCTTAATGAAATGCACGAAATAATCGGTTGGTTGCCCAACTTGACCCACAGTTACGATACGGTATCGGTATGGTTTTCGAACTCGCCAATCAATTGGCCCGTGTTGGCGCAGCAAATCAGAGACCCAAAAGTCTTAGACCAGATGCAAAATGCCTTTAACTACTTCATTAAATCAGGGCAAGTCTGGGCACTGTTAATTGGGCTGTTTTTTGGCTACCTGATTCGAGGGATTACAGCTTAGTGGATAGCGTTTGAAGGTTTAAAAAGTTAAAGGTCGAAGGTTGAAAGTTGAATGTTTGGATACAACTTGCTCGTCCTGAAATTTGCTAAAGAGTAAGATGCTTGCCTTTGCAAGCTACAACCTTCTCGACGAGCCAACTTTCAACCTGCTCGCCTTTGAATCTGTTAATCCAACGTTACCAAGAAGCTCGTGACTCAACAAAAAACTTGGAGCCAACGGTTTGAATCGGCGTTGCATCCTGCGATCGCTCGCTTCAACGCTAGTATCGGCTTCGACATCGAACTCATCGAATACGACCTCACCGGCTCGATTGCCCATGCCAAAATGCTCGCTCACACCGGCATTATTTCAGAGTCGGAGGCACAACAGCTAGTCGCAGGCTTAGAACAAATCCGCCAAGAATACCGAGAAGGAAACTTCAATCCAGGGATAGATGCAGAAGACGTTCATTTTGCGGTGGAGCGTAGGCTGACAGAAATTACCGGAGATGTCGGCAAAAAACTGCACACGGCGCGATCGCGCAACGATCAAGTAGGCACTGACACCCGCCTCTACTTGCGAGATCAAATTTCGCAAATTCGCAGCCAGTTGCGCGAATTTCAGGGAGTTCTCCTCGACCTTGCCCAAAATCACGTCGAAACCCTAATTCCCGGCTATACGCACCTACAACGCGCCCAACCAGTCTCTTTAGCTCACCACCTCCTCGCCTACTTTCAAATGCTAGAACGGGACTGGGAGCGGCTAGGAGAAGTCTATGGGCGCGTCAATATCTCGCCCTTAGGGAGTGGCGCACTTGCCGGAACCACTTTCCCCATCGATCGACACTACACCGCCAAACTGCTCAACTTTGATGGGGTCTATGCCAACAGTATGGATGGCGTGAGCGATCGCGATTTTGCGATTGAATTTCTCTCTAGCGCCAGCCTGATCATGGTTCACCTCAGCCGTTTATCGGAGGAAGTCATCCTTTGGTCATCTCACGAATTCGGCTTTGTCACCCTCAAAGATAGCTGCGCCACCGGCTCCAGCATCATGCCCCAAAAGAAAAACCCCGACGTGCCTGAACTCGTGCGGGGTAAAACAGGTCGTGTTTTTGGGCATCTGCAAGGAATGCTAGTGCTGATGAAAGGGCTACCTTTGGCTTACAACAAAGACTTACAAGACGACAAAGAAAGCCTATTTGACAGTGTAAAGACCGTTAAAGGCTGCTTAGAAGCAATGACCATTTTGTTTCGCGAGGGGCTAGAATTTCGTACCGCTCGCCTTGCAGAAGCCGTCGCGGAAGATTTCTCCAACGCGACCGATGTTGCTGATTACCTAGCAGCGCGGGGTGTCCCCTTCCGGGAAGCTTACAATCTCGTGGGCAAGGTTGTAAAAACTTCCCTCGCTGCCGGTAAACTTCTCAAGGATTTGAGCTTGGAAGAATGGAAGGAATTGCACCCAGCTTTTGAGCCAGACATCTATGAAGCCATCTCTCCAAGACAAGTAGTTGCCGCTCGTAACAGCTACGGCGGTACCGGATTTGAGCAAGTGAGACAAGCGATTCAAGCTGCCCAGTCTCGGCTGAGTAGTTAGGACTAAGTAATCAGGACTGAGGACTGAGTAATTAGGACTGAGTAATCAAGACTGAGGGCTGAATAGGGGATTTCTCAATTTCGCAAAAGAGTTAGTAGCTGAGGAAAAATATTTTTCTTCCTCAGTCCTCAATCCTCAGTCCTCAGTCCTCAACCCTCAATCCTCAGAACCGAGCAATGGCTAACCCATCGCGCCGCCCATTGCTCCCATTCCTCCTCCCATCTTGTCTTCATCCTCCTCATTGGTTCTCTCTCCTGGCGATCTTTGACGCCGGAATTTAGAGAACCGACCCGTAGTTTGACGTTTACGAAACTTGCGGGCGTATGCTTGATTACGCTGCGCCTTTTCTTTCTTAGGGTTACGGCGCTTCGCCATGTTCACCTCTTTGATATACGACTAAAAAATGGTGCCTTTGGGTTTTCCCCCGCACCTGATGCTTGTTGGTGTTGCCAGTCACGCCCAAGGCTTGGAAAAGCAGGTGCTAGAATCTGCCAATCTGGCAGTCTACCGCGATCGCCCTCTTTTCGAGGGTTCTCCTTCGGTCTGGCTTGGTTGATCTGCATCTGACGCCCCATCCATTTTGCACCATCCAGCACCGAAATAGCTGTCTTTTTTTGCAGAGCTTCCACCCTCTCTACGAAAGCAAAGCCCCGCACTTTGCCTGTCTTCCGGTCGCTTGGTATCGCCACACTTTTGGCTGAACCAGATGCAGAGACTTGTTTAAAGTCTTTTGGAGTAACCTGCGAAGACAGACTTTCGATGTAAATAGTCATCCAACAATATCCATCCGAACAGTTGATTCAGATGAAAGTCGAGAGAGAGAAGAGCGACCTAGAAGCGCAAAATTAAAGCGTCTCTAGCAACTTCTCAGAACCTACTCTTGTCCAAGCGAATCTAGACAGAGAGTGCGTTGCTCTCCCAGAGCATTTTTTGGCGCTGGAAGCCTCTGCCTTCAAACCTGTGGAAGAAACACCGAAACAGGCTAGCCTAAAAACGGCGGGTCGCTGACTGACGTGACCGAACTTGCATCTGTAACGTATATCATAACAGCCTGTCAGCAGCCTACTAAAAAGCGCTGACTTGCTGCGGTTGAAAACAGCCCCATGTCCCTAAAACTCAGCGATACTGCTTCTTGTCTGGGTAAAATTGCCAGCCGTAACCGCAGCAAAAAGCTAAAAAATTCCGCACCAAGCAGTTGATACGCCTTCAGCGCTGCACATGAATGCGATCGGCTCGGATGGTAACATTGAGAAGATTTATCTTCAGGTGACTGAATCTCAAAAAGCGGAAATTCTCGCTGATTTAAAATTTTAATTTGTAGAGGTGGATGAATAAGCAATTCTGGCATCCCCAGAACTATGCGGATTCAGCCCTTAGGGAAACCCTCCTTTTGCAAAGTTTTAAATTTTATCTGGAATCGGAGAACTTCCTGCTCATCAATTGACTCTAAAAGTAAAAGTTCCTTTCTGCGTTGAAGTAAAGCTTCTTTTGCCTATGCGTCGCTCATGGCGATTTATACAAACAGTGCTAGGGATTATTTTCCGCCATCCCATTATCGGCACAACTATCATCCCGATTTTGCCGGATGGTCGAATTGTGTTCATTCGACGCGGAGATACAGGTGAATGGGGTTTTCCTGGCGGGATTGTTGATTGGGGTGAGGACATTCTGACATCAGCGCGGCGGGAGTTGGCGGAAGAAACTGGACTGGAGTTAGTAAAAATTCGCCGGTTAGTGGGAGTTTATTCTTCGCCAGACCGCGATCCCAGAATTCATTCGATTTGTGTAGCGCTAGAAGCAGAAGTGCAGGGAGAAATGCAGGTTCGGGATACGCTGGAAATTATGGAAGTCAAAGCTTTCTCTGTGACATCCTTGCCTCAAGGGAAACTCTGCCATGACCACGACCAGCAGTTGCAGGACTACTTGAACGGCTTGACAACCCTCGCATAAGCAGGATTTTCGATTTTGGATGAGTCAATCCATCGTCAATCTAAAATCTAAAATCTAAAAATCTAAAATCTAGGATGACTCTACCGTTACGCAATTCTCGAATTAAGCTGTCTCAAGGACAAATCTTCTGGCGCGAAGTTGGTCAAGGGCCAGTTTTGGTTTTTTTACACGGATCGGCTCACGATAGCAGTCAATGGCTAGCTGTCATCGATTGTTTGAGTCGGGATTACCACTGCTTTGCCCCGGATTTACTCGGCTTTGGTGACTCCGAACGCCCGGATGTTCACTACTCGATTGAGTTGGAGATGGAATGTCTTGCTGAATTGTTAGAGGCATTGAATCAGCGAGAAGTTTTTTTAATTGGTCACTCGCTGGGAGGGTGGATTGCGGCGAGCTTCGCGCTGAAATATTTGGAACAGGTGCGCGGATTAGTGCTGTTAGCTCCAATTGGGGTGGAAGCGGAGGGATTAAGAACCGAGCGATCGCGCCCCTCTCTATTTACATCTCTATTTAAGCGGCTGTCTAAGGTGGTATCCTCCGGGTGGCGATCGCTCATAGATGCGATCGCTCGTGTCTCCAACAATCGCCTGTTTCCCCGCAAGCAGACTGGGCAAAAGAAGCGGCGACAAGAACAGCCGGTGCAGTTTCCCACTACCGACAAGCTATTATTTCAACGCCGCCGCGCCGAAATTCAAGCAGAATTATTGAAAGAAAGACTGGAGTGGCTGAAAGTCCCCGTTATGATTTTGCAAGGCGATCGCGACAGTCGTTCTAGAATTGCCGAAAGTCAAGCCTACGCGGACTTAACTCCATCAGCTCAGTTGGAAATTATTAGCTTTGCGGGAAACGATCTACCCGAAGCGTTGCCAGATGTCGTGGCTCAGTATATTCGAGATTTCGTTAGTAAGCATTAGGGGCGCATAGGCTGTGCGCTTGTAGTGGAGTTAATAAAAGAACCTCACCCCCCAACCCCTCTCCGCAAGCGGAGAGGGGAGCCGGAGCCGCAGGTGGAGGCGGGGTAAGGTTTTTCTCAATTGTGGAGAATCAAGCGGATTTGATGCGAGTCGCTTTATTAAGGACTAAGAACTAAGGACGACTGACCGCATTCCCATAAATATCAGATTCGGGTCGCTAATTATCTGACTGGCTATTTCAGGAAACTGGATTTGGAGATAAGCAAATAAAGTAGCGCGATCGCCTCCCGTCAAAACCACCCGACTACCTGGAAATTTCTGCCACCAAGCCTGGATAAAGTCTTTGATTCCAGCCAAGACAGTGTAGATAACGCCACTCTGAATCGCCTCCGGTGTGTTTACAGCAAAACGCGGCGGCATTTCCTGGGGCAATTCTATCAGTGGTAACGCAGCAGTTCTTTGGGTTAGAGACTGTAGCTGTAACCTTAACCCAGGCAAAATCGCCCCACCCACTAGCCGATGGTTGACATCTGCACTCGTAAATGTCAAAGCAGTTCCAGCGTCAATCACTAAAGAAGGCAAGCCCCAAACTTCGCCAGCACCCAACACCGCTAAAGCCCGGTCAATACCAAGAGTGGGATAAAGTCCTTCAAGGGGCAATTGGTCTAAAGTCATGACACGGATATCTGGGTAACTTTGCCAAAGTGCTGTTTGCTCTGGAACCACCGAAGCCAGATAAATCGGCAACTTTGATTGCTGATTGTGGATTTTGGATAGTGAATTGGTCGGACTGGGTGGCAAAATTTCCAGTGGAAATTTACCCGCTGCTAAGCGCTGCGCCAGACGATTCACAGTTGCCGCTGGCAGATAGTAGCTATCCCAGGCATCCTGAAGAATTTCTCCCACAAAGTACGCCCAGTGCAGCCGCGAATTCCCGATCGTCAAAGCTAGCCAATTCATCGTTCTCTGAGCCTGGAGCCGTTCGGCACTTTTAAAACTCTTAACTCACTCATAGGTTTTTTAATAAATCTTTACAAGAGACTCGTGGCAGAATGAAAGAAGAAAAAATACCTAATGGGTTGCAACAGAAGGAGACCAGAGATGGTAGCGCTCACCGACCGAACCCAAAAACGCCTCACCATGCAGACCGGCGAAATCGCCCCTGACACGACAACGATTCGCTCGCTCGACTGGGATCGCGATCGCTTCGACATTGAATTTGGGCTGCAAAACGGCACCACCTATAATTCCTTCATCATTCGGGGTGAGCAGACGGCTTTAGTGGATACCTCCCATGAAAAGTTCCGCCAGCTATATCTGGATGCATTACATGGACTCATCGACCCAAAAGAAATTGATTACCTGATTATCAGCCACACCGAGCCAGACCACAGCGGATTAGTCAAAGACATCTTGAAACTGGCTCCTCAGGTAACGGTGGTTGGGTCAAAAGTCGCAATCCAGTTTATCGAAGATTTTGTGCATCAGCCGTTTGAGCGGCGAATCGTCAAAAATGGCGACAAGTTGGATTTAGGCAACGGACACGAATTGGAATTCGTGATTGCCCCCAACTTGCACTGGCCCGACACCATTTTCACCTTCGACTACAAAACCCAAATCCTGTATACTTGCGACGCCTTTGGCTTGCACTATTGCTCGGATAGCACCTTCGATGAAGATTTAGCCGCCATCGAAGCCGATTATCGCTTTTACTACGAATGTCTGATGGCTCCGAATGCTCGTTCCGTGCTATCTGCACTGAAACGGATGGGAGAACTGCCAGAAGTACACACCATCGCCACCGGACACGGCCCGCTGCTGCGCCACAACGTTGTGGAACTGACGGGACGTTATCGCCAGTGGAGTCAAGCTCAAACCAAGGGCGAGACGACAGTAGCGGTATTTTACGTCTCCGATTACGGGTATAGCGATCGCCTTTCCCAATCTCTCGCCAAAGGCATCACCAAAACAGGCGTCGCCGTCGAGACACTCGACCTGAAATCTGCCGATCCTCAGGAGGTGCAAGAACTGGTAGGGCGTTCATCCGGCTTAGTCATTGCCACACCCCCAGCCGCCTCTGCCGCCGCCCAAGCTGCGATTGGCATTGTTTTAGCCGCTGCTAAGGAAAAACAAGTAGTCGGGATTCTGGAGTCCTACGGAGGAGATGACGAACCCGTCGATCCGCTGGTGAGTAAATTTAGAGAGTTAGGGCTGACAGTCGCATTTCCAGCAATTCGGATTAAAGATACACCCGGAGAAGCCACCTATCAGTTGTGTGAAGAAGCGGGTACAGACTTAGGACAATTGCTCACCCGCGATCGCAACATCAAACAGATTAAATCTCTTGATGCCGAATTAGAAAAAGCCCTGGGACGCATCAGCGGTGGATTGTACATCATCACTGCCAAAAAAGGCGAAGTCAAAGGTGCCATGTTAGCTTCCTGGGTGGCACAAGCCAGCTTCCAACCCCTAGGATTCACCATCGCTGTCGCAAAAGACCGGGCTATTGAGTCGATGATGCAAGTAGGCGATCGCTTTGTCCTCAACGTCTTAGAAGAAGGAAATTATCAAAATTTGATGCGGCACTTTTTAAAACGATTCCCCCCTGGCGCGGATCGATTTGCCGGGATCAAATCTCAGCCTGCGGAGAATGGTTCCCCAATTCTGACGGAAGCCCTCGCATACATGGAGTGTGAAGTCTCTAGCCGCATGGAATGCAGCGATCATTGGATAGTTTACAGCACCGTTCAATCCGGTCGCGTCTCCAAACCCGACGCCCTCACAGCGGTTCACCATCGCAAGATCGGAAATTATTATTAACGCTCTTGATGCGCCAAGGTTAGCGCTCTCGGTACGCAAAGAAGCAGCTTTAACTTTGCGTATGAGAGTGTACCTTTGCGTTTAAAAAAATTACCGTTTTAACTTATGATGACAGCCACAAAACCCCGCGATGTTCAGGTTCTCCCGATTGGTGCAGATACAACTGTGTTGCGATCGCGCACTTGGGACAGACTTAAGTTTGAAATCGAATATGCTCTACAACGGGGCACAACGGCGAATTCTTATGTGATTCAAGCGGATAAAACAGCGCTCATCGATCCGCCGGGAGAATCATTTACAGGCATTTTTCTGTCCGCTTTACAGCAGCGATTTGACTTAAAAAAGCTGGATTACGTGATTTTAGGACACGTCAACCCCAACCGAGTTTTTACGCTGAATGCTTTACTAAAACTGGCTCCTCAAATTACTTTTGTTTGCTCGAATCCAGGGTCAATTCTGCTGCGAAATCTTTTTGAAAACACTTTCCCAGAGACTTTACAAGAACACAATCTACAAATTGCCGTAATGCGGGGGGAAGAAACCCTCGATTTAGGCAAAGGTCATCACTTACAATTTATCCCCACGCCTAGTCCCCGTTGGCCTGACGCCCTTTGCACCCACGACTCCCTAACCGAAATTTTGTATACGGATAAGCTTTTCGGGGCGCACGTTTGCGGCGATCAGGTGTTTGATGAAGGGTGGACGGTGTTTAGCGAAGATCGGCGCTACTATTACGATTGTCTGATGGCTCCCCACGCTCGGCAAGTCGAAACAGCGCTAGACAAACTGACACAGGATTTGCCAGCCAGACTCTATGGGACGGGTCATGGCCCCTTGGTGCGCTACAGTCTAATTCCGCTGACGCAAGCTTACCGTCAATGGAACCAGCAGCAAAGGGCAACTGAAACGAGCGTGGCGCTGCTCTATGCTTCAGCTTATGGAAATACGGCAACCTTGGCGCAAGCGATCGCTAGTGGTATTACCAAAGCAGGCGTTGCTGTCGAATCAATTAACTGCGAATTTGCCGAACCCTCGGAAATTCAAGAAGCTGTAGAAAAATCAGATGGGTTTATCATGGGTTCTCCTACCCTCGGCGGTCATGCTCCCACGCCGATTCAAACTGCCTTGGGCATTGTCCTATCCAACGCGAGCAAAGGCAAGCTGGCGGGTGTTTTTGGTTCTTATGGCTGGAGTGGAGAAGCGATCGATCTACTAGAAGGCAAGTTAAAAGATGCTGGATATCGCTTTGGCTTCGACCCGATTCGAGTCAAATTTAAACCCACCGAGGTGACGCTGAAATATTGCGAAGAAGCCGGGACAGACTTCGCCCAAGCGTTGAAAAAAGCTAAAAAAGCCAAAATGGCTCGACAACAGTTAAGCGTGCAACCGATTTCACCTTCGCAATCTGCCAGGATCGAACAAGCGGTAGGGCATCTAGTTGGCTCTCTTTCCGTTGTAACAACGAAACAAGGCGAACTCAGCGGGGCGATGTTGGCTTCTTGGGTGTCTCAGGCAACTTTTAATCCCCCCGGTTTAACCATTGCTGTCGCCAAGGATCGAGCGATTGAATCGCTGATGCATTCTGGCGGAAAATTTGTTTTAAATATTTTGGGAGAAGGCAAGCACATCGGCTTGATGAAGCATTTTCTCAAACCTTTTGGTCCCGGTGAAGACCGATTTGCGGGTGTCGCTACGCAAGACGCCCAAAATGGTTGTCCGATTCTCACCGATGCCCTTGCTTATCTGGAATGTACTGCCCGCAACCGGATGGAATGTGGCGATCACTGGTTGGTCTACGCTGTGGTGGAAAATGGCAAGGTGTTACAGCAGGAAGGCGTCACCGCCGTTCATCACCGAAAATCGGGTAGCCATTATTAAATAACGCCCAGTGAATAACACCCAGTGCATAACGCCCAATGCAACTTTTTCTGAGCCAGCCATTTATCAGGAGTTTGGAGAGGGAAATGTTACTCGAAGAAATTCAGGAAGTTGCACAGAGTTTTAACTAATAACTAATTGGGGATTGCTATTGTGTTGTAAGTTGTTAGCTTGGAAGTAGGCGATCGCTATCTTTGGATCTGCTGGCTCAGTATTTTTTCAAAGTAAAGGAGACACCATAGCGGGCGCTGACGGCTTCCGCCAAGTGCGATCGCTAAAGCTTACTGCTAGAGCCGAAAGGCTTGAAGGGTTGAAATGGCGCTATTTGAGACTGCTCAAAACAACTTTCGACACAGGCTAACTCGTGCGATCGCGTTGCCGTTGATTTTGATGCTAGTGCTCTCCGGCATCTTATTTTTGCAGCTCAACCATCTACTTTCGGTGACGCGGTGGGTTGACCACACCGATCGAGTCATTGCCCAAGCAAACTATACTCAGAGACTGCTGTTAGATATGGAAAGCGGGATTCGCGGGTATCTTATCACCGGCAATCCGGCTTTTTTAGCGCCTTACCGACAGTCAAGTTTGTTAATCAATCCGGCTTTTAATGACTTGCGTTCTTTAATTTCGGACAACCCGCGACAAACTCAGCGTCTCAAAGAGTTGCGAGCAATTTATGAGCAGTGGAATCGATATGCCCCCTCCCAGATCGCTCGCAAGCAGCGCAGTAGCGATTATCAATTCTCTGTGCTTAACACTCGTAGACAGCTAATGGACGCGATGCGGAGTCAGCTTGCCTCGTTCATCGAAACCGAGGAGGTGCTGCGGGATGTTCGCACCGACACCGCTCAAAAAACAACCCAACTGACAATCGGCAGCACTCTCGGCTTAACCATTGGGTTGGGAAGCCTGCTGGCATTGTTCACCAACCGTCAGTTGATGGCAGTAGCAAAAACCTACAAACACGCCCTCGCGATCGCCCAAGAGCAAACAAACGCGCTGCGTCGATCTGCCCAGCGGTTGGAAGCATTGCATGAGATCGACCAGGCGATTCTGGCAGCACATTCACGGGCAGAACTTGTCCGCGCGGCATTGTCCCGGATGCGGCGCTTAGTGCCTTGCCAGCAGGCTTTTGTGGTGTTGTTTAACTTTGAAACTGGCGTTGCCCAGGTGATAGCCGGAAGTGTCAACGGAGATTTGTGGTTCAAAGAAGGCGCTACGCTTCCCATTGACGAGTTTGTGCCTGGATTTGTCTTAGAGCAACAGAGAACCTATTCTCTAGAGAACGCGGCACTCAATCGTTGTCCGCCTGCCATGAAGCGAATGGGGGAAGGGCAAAGCAGCTGCATGACTGTACCCCTGCGGGTCGAAGAAAATCTGCTCGGCGAACTGATTCTAAGTGCCACGGAACCGGCAACGTTTAATCCGGAACACCAAGAGATTGCCACTGAGGTTGCCAACCAACTTGCGATCGCGATGCAGCAAGCTGAGTTACGAGAACAACTCGAACAGTACAATGCACAACTGGAGCAGCGCGTCAGCGATCGCACCGTTCAATTGCAGGAAGCCAATGCTGAATTAGAAGCGTTTGCCTATTCCGTTTCTCACGACCTCCGTGCGCCATTGCGTGCCATGCAGGGTTTCAGTCACGCTTTGTTAGAAGACTATAGCGACTCCTTAGATGCCATCGGGCAAGATTATGCCCAGCGCATTATTACGGCTTCCCAGCGCATGGATACCTTAATCCAGGATCTGCTCGACTATAGTCGCCTCAGCCGCACGGAGATCCGTCTCCAGCCGATTCACCTAGAAGCGGTGGTGGTGGAGGTACTTGCTCAACTAGAGCCAGAACTGCGGCAAAAACAAGTCCAAGTGATAGTAGAACCACCGCTGCCTCAAATCGTCGGGCATCGCACCACCTTGATTCAAGTCTTGACAAATTTGCTAAATAATGCAATAAAATTTATCGCTCCTGGAGTCCAACCGCAGGTGCGAGTATGGGCAGAAGTTAGGGAGAGAGGGGAAGCCGAGGAACAGGGTATTGTAGAGACAAGAGCGATCGCATCTGGAGCCGAAGAGCCAGAGAGTAATCAACCTTCAGCAACTTCCCAATTTTGGGTACGCTTGTGGATAGAAGACAACGGCATCGGCATTGCTCCAGAACATCAACAACGCATTTTTCGCGTCTTCGAGCGCCTACACGGAATTGAAAGTTACCCCGGCACCGGCATTGGGTTGGCAATTGTGCGGAAAGGGTTAGAACGCATGGGAGGTCATGCCGGAGTCGAGTCGCAAGCTGGTGAGGGAAGCAGATTTTGGATAGACCTGCCCAAGGCTAGAGACGAATGTTGAACGTGTCTAACTATACTATTTTGCTGGTGGAAGACGACTCCAATGACATTTTCCTAATCCAGCGAGCTTTTCGGAAAGCTAACCTGCTTAACCCATTGCAAGTGGTGGAAAATGGGGAGGCAGCCGTGTTTTACCTTGCGGGCGAACCGCCTTACACCGATCGCGATCGCTACCCCCTACCCGTTTTGATCCTGCTAGACCTGAAACTCCCTCGCAAGTCGGGTCTTGAGGTGCTGGAATGGTTACGGCAGCAGCCAGACCTGAAGCGCCTGCCGGTTGTTGTTCTAACTTCCTCCGAGGAAAATCGTGACATCAACCAAGCCTATGACCTGGGAGCCAACTCTTACTTGGTTAAACCAGTTGCTTTTGAAGGGTTGCTGGATATGGTGAAAACACTGAATTCATATTGGCTCATTTTCAACCAGAAGCCAAAATTAGAGGAAGGTTGAAAGGGGAAAAGTTACAGGTTGAAAGTAGATAAAGTTGAAAGTGGAAAAGGTGAAAGTGGAAAAGTTGACAGATGCAAGGCAAACAGATCAATTACGTTCTTCAGCCTTCAACCTTCAACCGGCAACTCTCGTAGAATCCTCAACCTTCAACCCTTTCAACCTTCCAACTGAATAGCGGATATGAGCCAAACTTTACGTATTCTACTGATCGATGACAACCCTGATGACCGCCTTCTAGCAGCTCGTCAGCTCAACCGAGCCTTTTCCGATCTCCAAATCCAGGAGATTGCAGAAATCAATGGCTTAAACCAGGCGCTGGCGGCAGATGGCTTCGATGCCGTTGTCACTGACTATCAACTGCGCTGGAGTGATGGTCTACAGGTGTTGCGTGCCGTTAAAGATCGGTATCCCGACTGCCCCGTGGTGATGTTTACTAATACAGGCAGCGAAGAGATTGCTGTAGAAGCGATGAAGGCGGGGCTGTCCGACTACGTTCTGAAGTTGCCCAAATATTACAACCGTTTGCCTGCTGCGGTGCAGTTAGCCCTAGAACGAGCCGAAACTCAGCGAAGAGCCGCTCGTCTGGAAGCGCATCGGCAAGCTTTGAGCGAGGTATCGCGGGCTTTTGCTGAGAAAATTCCGGAATTTCAAGCAGTTCTAGAACTGGTCAGTCAGCAAATAGCTCAGCGACTGGGAAATCTGTGCGTAGTTCGCATCCTATCAGATGATGGAAAGTACCTCAACCCGGTAGCAATTTATCATCCAAACCCAGAAGCCCTCGCCTGTTTGCAAGAAACCCTCGCCACGGAGCCACACCGCGTTGATGAGGGTTTGACGGGTCGGGTCTTTAAAACGGGCGAGACGCTACTGATTCCAGTCGTGTCGCCAGAGGAGATACAACCTTTGAGCGAGTCCAAGTATTTGCCCTACTTGCAGCGCTTTGGGATATACAGCATTTTGATCGCACCCTTAGAGGTACGAGGTCGGCGGATTGGGACTTTATTCGTTTCGCGCGATCGCCCCGGATATTCCTATACTCGTGATGACCAATTCTTTCTGCAAGACCTCGCGGAGCGGGCTGCTTTGGCAATTGACAATGCCCGACTCTACCGGGAAGCACAGGAGGTAAATCGCCTCAAGGACGAGTTCCTTGCCACCCTGTCTCACGAACTCCGCACTCCCCTGAACTCTATCCTCGGATGGGCAACACTACTCCGCACTCAGAAGCTAGATCCCTCTGTTATCTCTCGTGCCCTTGAGAGTATTGAGCGCAACGCCAAGGCGCAGGTAAAACTCACCGATGAAATTCTAGATGTCTCGCGGATTATTCGGGGCAAGCTGCACCTGAATATTCGCTCGATCGAGCTGATACCTATCATTGATGAAGCGATTAATATCTTGCGTCCAGCAGCGGATGCCAAGGGGATTCGAGTCAAGGCGGTACTAGACCGCTCAGTCGGCTTAGTCGCTGCCGATCCAGATCGCTTGCAGCAAGTCGTTTGGAATCTACTCTCCAACGCCATCAAGTTCACATCAGAAGGCGGGCAAATTGAGGTGCGGCTGGAGAGGGTTGAGGGAAAACTCGAAGAAAAAGTTGAAGTGCAACCCACGAACTCTCCACCTAATAACCCGCAACCTTCAACTTTCTTTGCCCAAATCCAAATTAGCGACACAGGCATGGGCATTAGCCCCGACTTTCTGCCCTATGCGTTTGACCGCTTTCGTCAAGCTGACGCGAGTACCACGCGATCGCATGGAGGATTAGGACTTGGATTAGCGATTGTGCGTCACTTGGTGGAATTGCACGGTGGCACCGTTCGTGCTGCTAGTCTCGGAATCGGGCAGGGAGCAACGTTTACAGTGCTTCTACCACTTTTTGATAAAAGTCGAGAAACCGAGGGGCAGGAGCGCCGGGGGGCAGAGGAGTCGGGGAGCGGGGAAGCTAAGGAGAAGGTAGCACAAGCACCTCAACTCCTGAGCGGATTGCAGGTTCTAGTTGTGGATGATGATACGGATACACGCGAATTGATCGCCCTCGTGCTTGAAGAGTCTGGGGCGAAAGTGAAAGCGATCGCATCGGTAGCCGAGGCGTTAGAAGTCCTTCGTAGCTGGCAGCCCGATTTGCTGGTGAGTGATATTGGAATGCCAGAGGAAGATGGCTACGCCCTCATCGGCAAGGTGAGAACTCTGGAAGAAAAAACCGGAAAACAAATTCCAGCCCTAGCGCTGACCGCCTACGCTAGGGAGGAAGACAAAAACCGCGCCCTGAAGGCAGGGTTTCAAATGTATCAGTCTAAGCCCGTCGAGCCTGATGATTTAGTGGCGGCGGTGGCACTTCTGGCTGGGTGTGCAGGCTAAGTCTAGCTAAGGCGCTTTTCTAGATATTGACCGATCATTTGCTGTTCTCCGGCACGGGAGATGATCGTTTGCCGGGTGCGGTAGCTTCGACCAATCAGTTTTAATTCTTCTTCAAATGAAGAGTCTCTGTACTCTGTCCGCAAGCACAAAGTTTTGGGATTGGGGAAATAATACTCAGCCGTGACGGGTTTCGGAGTGGCAAAGCCGCGATCGCGATAGAGTGTGGTTCCTAATGCGCCAAATAGTGTCGAACCTTTGGACTCTTTGCGGTTTGTGACTGAGTTTGTGCTGTTCCACTCTACATAGGAACCACAAATCAGCGCTGCTGGATCTTCCAGCTGGTGTAACTCTGCCAAATGTAGCAATTCCGAGCTTCCCTGTTCCAGAAACCGGACGGTAATCAGACTCACCATCTCCTTGGTTTCTCCATCCGGCAGCGTATAGTAGCGTCTTTCAGAGTGCCATTTGCCCTCTGATTCCTGAAAAAACGCTGCAATTAAAGATTCTTCATTGGTTTGGGCAAGTTGTCTTAGTGTTGTCACCAGTACCAGTCCTCATATGAATTGAAAATAAAGTTCTTGCAAGCGTCAATTTTTGCTTGGTAGCTATGGGACTTATCACCCTTTTATTTGACCTTTATGCAAGCAATCTGATGAACGGTTGTGCAAGTCGCGGTTTCTAGTGACACCCGATCTGGGTACAGTTGAGCGCCACTATATCGGGTCAGCTATCTGGCACTTAGCTGACGTACCACCTTGGCTAGAGTGGTAAGCCTGCCAAAATGCAAGTTACTGTTAACAATCTTAATAATAATAGATGATAGCTAAAAATACTTACTAGCGGCTCTGTCATCCGGAAGAATCTTAGAACCGTCTATCCCATAAGGGCACGACGAAAGGTGGAAAAGCTTTCGAGAGAGATGATCGCGGTTTTCAGTTGAGTGTAATACTTGGAACCTCACCCCCAAATCCTCTCCGTGAACGGAGAGGGGCGAAGAGGGAACCCCTCCTCGTTTATGGGGAGGAGAATATGGAACCTCACCCCCAGCCCCTCTCCGTGAACGGAGAGGGGCGAATATTAAACCCCTCTTCGTTGACGGCGCGACACTAGCGGCAGCAAGGCGGGGCAAGCAGCGAGGAGAATCGGGAATATTAAACCCCTCCTCGTTTACGGGGAGGGGCTGGGGTGGGGTTAAAATGTACGGCATCCAATCGAGAATAGCTATCTAGCAATCTATATTTGAGTTGTGAGCCAAGCGATCGCGGACATTCGCCTCAGATGTCGCCCACTGGACGATCGCTTGGGTTAAGCCGTCTAAAGTGTATTCTGGGGCTTCCACATCCACCCGCCCCAGCAGAGAAAGACAGGTTTTAGAAGTTTGGGGGCCAATTGAGGCGATACAGACACCTTCTAGGGGTAATTTGTCGATTTCTCCGACTAATTGACCAAAAAATTGCACAGTTTTAGAACTTGCAAAAGTAATCACATCTACCGCTTGTCGCTGGAGGGCGTCTAAGGCGGCGGGTGCGATCGCTTTCGGGCACTGAGATTGATAAGCCGCTACTTCGATTACTTCCGCACCCTGGGCGGTTAATTCCTTCACCAAGACTTCTCTTCCCCCCGTTTCCACTCTGGGAAACAGAATTTTCTTGCCTCCTAACGATTCTGGAAAGTATTCAACTAGCGAATCTGCAACAAAATCTGGGGGAATAAAATCGGGTTGTAAGCCTTTCTGCCTGAGACTTTGGGCGGTTTTCTTGCCGACGACAGCAATTTTGACCCCGGCTAAGGCACGGGCATCTTGATTTTCCGCTTCCAGCCGTTCAAAAAAGTAATCAACCCCGTTGCTGGAAGTGAGAATTAACCAGTCCAAATCCGATAAGTGCGCGATCGCACGATCCAATTCTTCCCAACTGGAAGGAGGCGTAATTTCCAGCGTCGGCATCTCAATCACCGTCGCGCCTTCTTCTTGGAGGCGCAAGCAAAACTCACCCGATTGTCCTGCGGCGCGTGTCACCAGGATAGTTTTCCCAGCTAGCGGTTGGGAAGAGTTTTGAGTCGTTAGAGACGAGGTTTTCTGAGAACTGTGGCTTCCCATAGGTATGTCTGATAAACTCACCCCTGCGGATTGGGTTGAAGATGCTGATGATTGTACGGGCGGATTTAGGCGTCGATCTGAGACGACTGGTGCATCTGGCGATCGCAAGTATTCTCTCAAACCAACGACTTCCCCAATGGTAATGACGGCGGGAGAAAGAGATTCACCCCTAGTTTGCTCAACGATAGTGCCCAGCGTAGCTGTCCAGACTTGTTGTTGAGGCGTTCCCGCCCAACGAATCGCGGCGACGGGAGTAGAAAGCGATCGCCCATATCGATGCAACTGATAGACAATTTCACCGAGATTGCGCCCACCCATCAAGATTACCAGCGTTTCCATCCGCGCCAGCGCCTGCCAGTCCAAAACATCAGGCTCATGGGCAGTAATCACCGTGAAACCTCGGCTCATCACCGGATCTGTTAGCGGAATCCCCGCCAGCAACGGTGCTGCTAGTGCTGAAGAAATCCCCGGTACGACTTCAAAAGGACACCCAGCGGCAATTAATGCCTGAATTTCTGAAGTAGAACGCCCGAAAATGAACGGATCGCCACTTTTTAGCCGCACGACTTGCTTTCCCTGCTGACAGTGTTCTACCAGCAGTTGGTTAATTTCAGCTTGCGGTGTGCTGGGTTGTCCACCGCGTTTGCCCACATCCAACTTCAGGCAACTGTCTGGCACCAACTCCAACAACTGGGCATCTACGAGGGCGTCGTAGACTAACACCTGTGCCTCAACGAGTAGATGTTGTGCCCTGACGGTGAGGTAAGCAACATCTCCCGGCCCTGCCCCCACCAGATATACTTTTCCGGTACGCTCAGTCATGATTTGGCTGCGATCAAATGAAATTGAAGCTTATTTCGGGATGTCCATTTCCTGGATGAGTTGATCGAGTTGTTGTTGCTCTGTAGTACCCGCTTTATATAAGTTTCTAGCTTTTTGAAGAATTGCGATCGCTTCCTCGATTTTGTCTTGTTTAATCAGCGTGTCTCCCAACCTTAAATAAGCATCGACATTTTTGGGCGATCGCTCAATCAATTCCCGATATATCGGCGTTGCCTCGTCAATCTTATCTTGCGCCATTAGCGCATTTCCCAACAGCAATCGCGCCATGTCATTGGTGCGGTGTCGCTGAATCACCTGGCGAAAAGATGCCTCTGCACCTGCATAGTCTTTTTGTTTATAAAGTGCCACCCCTTTTTTAAAAAAGTTTGAAGCGATAAATGTCTTCCCCAGGAAAAAACCGAGGAGAGCCAGACTAATCCCGACGACAGCCGCAGCCAGAAAATAAGCTTGTTGAGATATTTCCGTTTCCACCATTGCTAACCCTCCGACACTTCTAGCAGCCCTATTTTGCTTAAGCTTACCTCGACGGCGGTTTTTACCTTTTTTACCCTAAAAGACAGGCAGCAGGAAAAATTAGATATTCCAAGAAAAAGAGTTTCCAAATGAATTGGTAAAAAGAGGCGATCGCGCTTTTATCCTGCAAATCTACACTTCTACTTCGCCACCACAGCAACAAGAGTGCGAATACATGAGTAATTATCAAAAATGTTGAATTAACGGCACTTAGGGATAATATCCCAGCCACAATCATGCCCAGGTAGCAGACCGTAATCACCCAAAGAGAGAGATTAAAGACGGCTGGCTTACCGAGTTGAATCGTAAACGTGTTGATGTTGTACTGCTTATCTCCTTCCATGTCGGGGATATCTTTAAAGATAGCGATCGCAAACGTAAACACCAACACAAACATCGTCAGCGCCCAGACTGATGCCGGAATTTCTTGACTTTTTTGCAATACCCAATTGAAGTGTAAAAACAGCCCTAAATTGACAATGACTCCGCGCACAGTGAAAATGCACAGCGCTGCCCAAAAGGGAAATCGTTTTAACCGAATCGGCGGCAGAGAATAGGCTGTGCCAATGGCTAAACTAACCCCCACCGTGAACAGTAAATATCGTCCTAGAAAAAGCGCCAACAGCAGCGCCACACTTCCACTAATGGCGACAATAATTTGAGCTTGCGCCCTGGAAAATTCACCAGCAGCGATGGGCAAATGGGGTTTGTTAATTTTGTCGATTTCCACATCTTCGAGCTGATTTAGCCCGACAATGTAGACATTTCCGCCCAGACAGGCAATCCATGCCCCCAAAAACTGTTCGACGCTGGTGACGCCCCCAGAAGCTGTTGCAAGTGCGATCGCGTACAACGCCGTCACGCTCAGGCTGGTGCCAATAATCGTATGAGGGCGGGAGAACTTCCATAAGGCGTAGAGCCAGGAACCAGTACGCCGCACCGGGTGGGACTCAGAAGGACTGGTTTTGGGAAGGGAAGACTTTTCAGGAGAAATCTGGCTCATGCGTGCCTGAATGAATACTCAGGCTTGATTTTAAGCAATTTTTGTTCCCAAACGTTATTTCTTAGTCGCACAGAGCAATCCGAATCGAATCAATCCTTGCTCATAGCCCCGGCTCATTAATCCCAGTGAAAGCGCAGCTTGAATCGTTGTCCAGCCGGAGAAAAGCAAACCCAGAACGGCTCTGGGATCGAGCGTCGAATCAATCACGATATCCCAAAATGGGGCGACAGCTTTTGACCAATCTGCCGTGCGAATATTCTCGAAGGAAACTTTGCGAGCTAGCATTTCATATTCTGGCAGCGAAATCACGTAAGGCAAAGCATAGACGCGGTAAATTTCCGCCAGATGTTTCCGCTCATCATCTGTCAACTGTGCATCTGCGCCCCCAACCGGACGATGACACCAGGTTGCCATGAGAAAAGTTCCCCCCGGCTTTAGCACCCGGTAGCACTCCTGCAAGAACTTCTGCTTATTGGGCATATGTTCGCCACTTTCGAGCGACCATACAAAGTCAAAGGAATCGTCAGCGAAGGGCATATTCAGGGCGTCTGCCACCTGGAACGATGTGCGATCGCTTAATCCAGCAACGGCTGCCCGTTCTTTGGCTCTAGCAGCCTGGACGGGACTCAGGGTGATTCCCGTTGCTGCTGCGTTAAATTTTTGCGCCAAGTAAAGAGAACTGCCGCCAATCCCGCAGCCGACATCGAGGATATTTGCGGGGGCGGTCAAGCCTTCCCCGACCTGCACCTCACCCCACTTAAGCAATTCTTCAATTAAGTCAATTTGCGCTTGCCGCCGGTCTTTTTTCAGAGTACCATCAGCGCCATAGTATCCGTGGTGCATATGTTCGCCCCAAATCTGTTCCCACAGACCGGAGGAAGCGTCGTAGAACTGCTGAATTTGCTGATAAAGAGTTGAAGTCATGAAATTTTCAGGCGGTGTTGCTGAAAATTAGCCTACCAGAACTCGGAAAGCAGTAAGCTCTAAAAATACTTTTCCTGATAGACCGCTAGACCATGACTGTTGCCAGAACCATTTGCCTGGGATTTCTTGCTGTCATCACGTTGGGAACGATTTTACTAATACTGCCATTTTCAATCAGTGACGGCAGTTGGAGCAATCCGGTAATCGCGCTATTTACTTCCACGTCTGCCGTCTGCGTGACTGGTTTATCCGTGGTCGATGTGGGGAAATTTTATTCGTTTTGGGGACAATTGTTCATTGTCTTGCTGGTTCAGGTGGGCGGATTGGGCTACATGACGGCAACGACGTGCCTGTTGCTGTTGCTAGGACGCAAGTTTGGACTGCGAGAGAAGATAGCGATTCAACAATCCCTCGACAAGCCAGGATTATCCGGTGTGGTGGAATTGGTGCGCTCAATTATTGCCACTACGTTGATTATTGAAATAACTGGCATCTTTTTACTGATGCTGGTGTTTGTACCCGATTATGGGTTTGATCGCGGTCTTTGGCTATCAGTTTTTCATAGTGTAAATTCCTTTAACAATGCAGGTTTTGGCTTGTTTTCAGATAATTTGATGCAATACGTGCGATCGCCTTTGCTCAACCTGATTGTCACCGCCTTGATTATTTTGGGTGGGATTGGCTATGAAGTGATTATGGAGCTGTATTTATGGACGCGCGATCGCTTATCCAAGAGTCAAGCTTGTGTTGTCTTTTCTCTCAATTTTAAGATTGCTACCACTACCACTGTGTTTCTACTCATTCTGGGAACAATTCTCTTTTTGTTTACAGAGTTCAACAATCCCCAAACCTTTGGCGCACTTGATTTTCCCCAGAAGCTCATGGCGGCTTGGTTTCAATCGGTAACACCCCGAACAGCTGGTTTTAATACCATTGATATCGGGAAATTGACCGAAGCGTCTCTTTTTATTACCATTGCATTCATGTTTATTGGGACGAATCCTGGCAGTACCGGCGGCGGAATTAAAACCACGACGACAAGGGTTTTACTCAGTTCTACTCTCTCAGCATTACAAGGTAAGGAAGAAGTAATTGCTTATCAACGCCAAATCCCGATGGCGCTAATTGTGAAAGCGACTGGGGTTGCGGTTGGTTCGCTTCTGGTGGTCATTGGTTCCACGACTTTAATTGCGTTAAGCGATCCACAGGTGGCGTTTATCCAAATCTTATTTGAGGTTGTTTCAGCATTCGCCACGGTTGGACTTTCTACTGGTATTACAGCGAGTGTTTCAACGTTCGCCAAACTGGTATTGATTGCCACCATGTACATCGGTCGCGTGGGAGTGTTGCTCCTGATGTCAGCGATTCTCGGAAATCCCAGCCCCAGCATTATCCGCTATCCGGAGGAGAATTTGTTGGTAGGATAGCGATCGCACCCTCGATGCTCCATAAGCTAGAACCTGAGTAACCTCAAGCTTTTTGTCAGTTGTTCGTGACCCAATTGCAGCTTGTAGATTAAAAGGTTGAAAGTTAGAAGGTTGGTTTAAACCTGCAACTGTTTTCGACGAATGATCCCTAACTCAATGAGTCAGTCCGGAGTTTATTTGTGAACTTATCATCTTTAAACTTTTTTCGCAGTCTCAGCACTACTAACAAGCATCAATTTGCAGTCATTGGGTTAGGTCGTTTTGGTCGTGGCGTCTGCTCGACTCTACACCATCTAGGCTACGAAGTGCTGGGCATTGATGCCGACGAAAAGAAAGTAGCCCAAGTTTTGACCGATCAAATTGCTTCCCATGCCTTGCAGTTGGATTCGACAGAACCCGCTGCGCTTAAAGAGGGAGGAATTTTTGATTTTGATACGGTGATTGTGGCGATTGGCAATTATCTGGAAGCTAGCGTGGTGACGACCCTGAATCTAAAGGAAGGTGGGGTGGCTCATGTAGTGGCGAAGTCCTCGTCAGAAATTCATATGAAACTCCTGAAAAAAGTGGGAGCAGATCATGTGGTATTTCCAGAGCATGAAATGGGCTGTACTTTAGCGCGATCGCTGACTAAACCAGCTATTTTAGATCGGTTCGATCTGGACGTGGATAACAGTATTGTAGAAATTATTATTCCTGACGAATTTCACGGCAAAACTATCTCAGAATTGCAACTTCGCAGCCGCTATGGTTTGAATCTGCTAGCAGTCAGCCACGAGGGCAAATTTGAAATTAACCCCAATCCCAACCGGCGGCTTTATAAAGGGTCAGCAATGGTAGTGATTGGCTGCAACAAGGATATTAATCGCCTACCGATTTAAGAAATTAAAAATTAAAAATTAAAAAACTATCTTTTTAATTTTTAATTTTTAATTTTTAATTCAAGAAGCGCCTAGCTGCTGTAGGAACTGGTTAATCTGGTCAATTTTGTCCGCATTCCCCTGCTGATTGAATAGCGTTTTAGCTTGAAAAAGAAAGGGGATTGCCTCTTCGCGTCGTCCAGTTTGTTGCAGCGTTACTCCCAAGTTAAAAAATGCATCTGCCAGAGTGGAATTGAGGACAATCGCTTCTTGGTAATTCGCGATCGCTTCCGCCAGCAGACCTTGCCGTTGCAGAGCCACGCCCAGATTATAAAGAGTCACGGCATCATTTGGGTTGAGGCGCTTGGCTTCCCTCAATGCCGCAGCTGCATCTTTGACCTGGTTCTCCTTTAACAGCATTGCTCCCAATTGTTGATAAGCGTCGCCATCATTGGGATTGAGACGCACCGCCTGCTTGAATCGATTGGCTGCCGCTTTGGAGTTACCTTGCTGGACAAAAATTAAACCCATCTGGTACTGAGCCTCTGCCAAGTTCGGATTCTTAGAAGCCGCTGCATTCAGGGCGTTAATTGCTTGTGTCGGCTGATTTTGCTGCGCGTAAAGTAACCCCAGTTGATATTGAGCATCGGCAAGCGTTGGGTCAAGTTCAACTGCTTTTTGAAACTGAGCCATCGCGGCTTCATTTTGATTTTGGTTGACTAACAGCAGTCCCAGATTATAGTAAGCGACTGCATATTTCGGGTCATTCTGAATCGCCTGCTGATAGGCAGCGATCGCTTCTTGTGTTTGACCTTTTGCCTCCATCGCCAAGCCCACATTATAGTAAGCATCTGCCAACTTGGGATTTAAACTTAGCGCTCGTTCATACGCAGTCAGTGCAGCATCGGGTTGCCCTTGCTTATATAAAGCAACTCCCAAATTGTAGTAAGCTTCTCCCAAATTGGGGTCGAGACGAAGCGCTTGCAGGTACTCATTCGTTGCCTTATCAAGCTGTCCTTGCTCGGCTAGAGAATTCCCCAACAGATAATAAGCCATCGCAATGCTGGAATCGAATTCAAGCGCTTTGCGAAGAGCTAGCTCTGCCCCTCGATAGTCTCCGCGATTATACCGCGTCACTCCTTGTTGGAAGTAAGTCGCTGCCTCAAAATCTTGAGTGTATAGACCTTCGACCATCTGCTTAGTGAGTACGGGCGACTCAAAAGAAGTTGTCTTTTGTCGCCCAGCCCGCGATTCACCGGCAAAGGCAGTGCTGGCAGTCGTCAAACCAAGACCGATCAAAGCAGCCGCAAGGAGATAAATTCGTTTGTGGTTTTTAAGCATATCTAGAACCCCGCACCACTCGCTATTTAGGAAAAAGGTAATTGGGAAGGTAATTAGTTGTCAGTTGCAATTTACCACTGACCAGCGATGATTGACATTCCTCATTACCTTAACTTGTCCCATCGTCATCTGATTGTGGCTTCCGGCAAGATTAGCATCGCGTCCCCAAAAGAATAGAAGCGATACCGATGCTTTGTCGCCACTTGGTACAATTCCAGCAACCGCTGACGCCCGATTAAAGCACCCACCAACATCAGCAAACTCGAACGGGGTAAGTGGAAATTGGTAATTAACCCGTCCACTACCCGCCACTGGTAGCCAGGATATATAAATAACTCCGTCTTGCCCCTGAAGGGGTGTAATTCCCCACTCGCAGCAGCTGACTCAAGCGATCGCACCACCGTTGTCCCCACGGCAATAATCCGACCCCCCCTCGCCTTGGTTTCCCGAATTTGTTCCACCGTAGACTGGGGGACTTCTACCCACTCCCCATGCATTTTGTGGGTGGTAATATCCTCTACTTCCACTGGGCGAAACGTCCCGACCCCGACGTGCAGCGTCACCGAAGCCTGCTGAATGCCTCGTTCTTGCAAGCGCTGGAGTAACTCTGGGGTAAAGTGTAGCCCAGCCGTGGGAGCAGCGATCGCTCCTTGAGCCTGGGCATACACAGTTTGGTACTGTTCCGCCTGGGATTGGGAATCGGTAATGTAAGGAGGTAGCGGCACTTGACCGTATTCCTCCAACAAATCTTCAAACCGACTCCCGGCTGGAACATCAAACTGCAACACCCGCCCCCCCGTCGCCTCATCCCTAGACAAAATCGTCGCACTCAATTGATTCGGGCTTGAGGCTGGGTTCAATTTTTCCTCAGCCCCTAGTTTCTGTGGTTCAAAGAATATCTGTGCCCCCGGTTGCAGACGTCGCCCTGGTTTCACCAAAGCTAGCCAGCAGTTGTTCTGCTGTTCCTCCAGCAGCAACACCTCCACGGGGGCACCCGTAGATTTACGACCCCGGAGGCGGGCAGGGATGACACGAGTATTATTTAATACCAGTAAATCTCCGGACTGGAGGAAGTCGGGTAAATCCCGAAAAATGGCGTGGCTGGGATGATCTGGGGATACCACCAGCAAACGCGCACTATCCCTTGGCACAGATGGATTCTGGGCAATCAGTTCTGCCGGGAGTTCATAGTCATAACTGGCGATTAACCGATCGATATCTATATCATCCCCGCTGGGTGCTTCAGCTTGAAACCGTAAGGATTCGGGGCTATCTATCTTTAATCTTCTTGCCCCACTAACGGCTTTTGACTCTCCCAACCGGGGATCGCTGATGTGACTGTCTTCGTTAAATTCTGTCATGCCGTTAGTTTACTGATAAGGAATCGATCAATTTAACTTTGCAGATTGGGTAAATACCCCCAGATAAGAACGGGGGCTTCTCCCCTATCGCAGACTATCTTACTCATGGAGAATGAGAGTTATAGAACCAGCACGACCTAGACACTAAGAACTTCTCATGGAATACGTCTACTTTCTGGCCAATGCCAGCCTGACACTACGGGTGGTTGAGTATTTACACACAATGCCCCAGTTGCCCGTTCGTTTAATGACGGTGATTCATCAGATTGATGGCTGGGTGATCAAGGTCAAAATGAGTAACCATCTAAACGCGCAGCAAGATGGTGACTTCCGGGCGTTCATGAACGAACTGGGTATTCCCTACGAACCGGCTATTCGCCTCCAGATGGCGCTTTGGAGTCTGGAAACTGGACAGTCCCCCATCGATGTGATGCGTCGCTACCAAGTCGCTGTGGTTTCTCATGGTAGTCCCGATCGGAGCGATATTGAAGCATTTCGCCAGCAGTTCACAAAAGGGCTGGGATATTGCCCGGAAACTCTAGCTTAATTAACTTAACGGCTCATCGAAAGCGGACTGAATATAGTCTTGTAGACTCAACTGATATTCTCCCACAGCTAAAATTCTAGGTTCTGGTAAAGAAATCAAAGGGAGCTTTTCAGGTTCTGGTAGCAGAACAGTATTGGTCTTAGGACGCTGACATCTGACCAAAGCGACATCAAACCGGCAAGGAAGATTTACTAAATCTGGGCGCTCTGCCAAGAAAATCTCTGCTGTGCGCCAGAGTTTAGCTTGCTTTTGCGGTGTAATCGCTAGCATTCCATCCGCATCCCAATTTCCCCGGCTGCGAGTTTTGACCTCGACAAAGATTAAGCAAGAGGACAGGGTAATGGGGCAATGGGGAACGGGTGATGGGTAATGGGTAGTGGGAAACTCTTCCTCCCGCTGTCTTCCTGTCTTTGTGTCTCCCCCTCCCTTACCTTCATCTGGGCGTTGTCGCGCAATTATATCAATTTCTCCCCAGCGGCAACGCCACCGGCGCTCAAGAATTTCCCAGGCTTGGGAAATCAACCATTGAGCAACTAGGTCTTCTCCTAAAACACCGATATCGGGATAATGAGATAGACGACGGTTTTCCATCAAATGGAACCAGCATGAAGTGTAGGCTAGATAATCGGATTTCGACAATTTTACTCGGTTTATTGCTTGTGGCGATCGCCATTGCCTCTTTTGGCGCGATCGCATCTCCCGCTTGGGCGAACGACTACAACAAAGAATTTTTGATTGGTGTAGATTTCTCCGGCAAAGAGCTGACCGACTCCAGCTTTACTAAAGCCAATCTCCGCAGTAGTAACCTGAGTCATACGAATTTGCGGGGTGTCAGTTTTTTTGGGGCTAATCTGGAAAGCGTCAATTTAGAAGGAGCCGATCTCAGAAACGCAACTCTGGACACAGCCCGCTTGACCAAAGCGAACTTAAAGAACGCGGTTTTGGAAGGGGCGTTTGCCTTTAACACTAAGTTTGAAGGTGCGATTATTGATGGAGCTGATTTTACAGATGTGCTGCTTCGTCGGGATGTGCAACAACAGTTGTGTAAAATAGCGTCCGGTACCAATCCCACTACTGGGCGCGAAACCCGCGAAACTTTGTTTTGTCCCTAATCCTTTTCAATCGGTTGTCACTTGGGGTTCAATACAAATCCTCCTAGGGACACGGGGCATTGCCCCGTGTTCGTAACGGAATTGTCTGCGCTCAAAAAGGGCTAATTAACCGTACTGTTCAGGCTGGCTGCATCAGCGATTTGATTCGGCGCAGATTGGCGCAGGCGATCGCCATACAGAGCCAGTGCATTGCCGCTAAGCAATAGTTCTAAATGCTCCCGGTCATAATCGGCAACAGTTGCAGCATCCTTGACACAGTCATGGAGTACCCCATCCCAGTGCCCATAATCTCCAGAGAAGCAAGCCAGATGTTTGCCAATTTCTCCCATCGCAATGTGAAGATAAGCAGGGCCTGGATCGTCTGATTCAAAGGAAGTAAAGATTTGACCCCGCTCAAAGTATTCCAACGGATCTCGATGGCGGAGATCGTAATGCTCATAAAGACTTGCATCCTCAATCTGAGACGGGTCATGCTGAGCATTCCACAGGAGATCGAAGAGATTTTTTGCCTGACTAATCAGATTGATATTGTTGTGAGTGCCTCTTTCCTGAATCATCAGCTTGGTGAATTCCATCAGGGAAGGACGATAGGGATGCTTGGGGTCAAAGTCACGGATGCGTTTTTCCCAATGCTCGTGGAAAGCATGGGCAAGATCCGGCACCCAACCACAACCGCCTTCTAAAAAGCCAACCCGCAGGGAGGGAAATTGCTCAAACGCCCCATCAAAAACCATTCTGGCTAAAGCCAATTGTTGCTGGTTTCGCTGCACAAAAATGTGCGTTAGGACAAAGGTTTCCACATGATCGGAAATCCCCCCCACCATGTAAGATCCCGGCCCTCCGTGAATGCCCAGACCAATATCCAAATCGGCGGCTGCTTGCAGGATCGGGCGGAAGTCAGGATGGCTAATCGCTTTACAGGTACGGATATCGGGGAAAGCTTGGGGCGCTTTCGGATGGGGAATCGGTAGGTTTGGGGCAACGGCGACGCTAATCATGCCCAGTTCGTTGACGCAACGGTGCATTTCCGCAACTGCAGCATCTACATCCTGTAGCGGCAATACACCAATCGGTTTGAGCCGGTTATCGTAACCTCGGCAGTCGTCGGCAATGTAGTTGTTGTAGGCACGGCACAGCGCGATCGCAAAGTCCTTATCCAATAAGCTCGAAAAGACTAAGTTGAGCGTGCCGTAAATTACCTGGATGTCAATGCCTTCTCGATCCATGTGTTCAATCCGCACGCGATTGAACATGGCCCCCAAAGTTGTATCGGGATGCAGGTTGCGAAAGCCACCTTTCCCCAGTCCCTGAGGCTGCGGGAACATCCGCATAAAGTCGTTTTTACCCGTTGCCGGATTAAAGTCTACGATTCTCGCCCGTTGGTCGCCCAGACTATCAATCGCTAAACCGATGCGATCGCGATACTCTGGCTCTAGATAATCCCGCATTACTAAAGGATTTTCTATTTTATGGGCATCTGCATCAATTACCAGTAGACCTTGATACATGAAAACTCCTTAATTAATTGCTCAATCGTTACCTGCAAATAAATTCCAGGTTTTCAGGGCGTCGGATAGAAGCCTGCCCCGATGAAGACACAATGTTTTTAATTGAATACTCGCCTTGCGGCTGAAATTTAATTCAACGCTTTCTGCTTGCGATGCAAGTATGTCCAAACTTGGCGCAGTCCAAACCAGTTCTCAAAAGACCACATGAGGGAAACCAGGATGGTAATGCCGGGGTACTTGACAAAAGCCGGGTGATTCTTCTCGAAGACAGCATGACCGCCCAAAGCGAATACTTGGGTGAGGACTAAACACACAAGCGTTAACCGCCAATCATAAAACAGAAAACCCACAGCGGCGATCGCTAGCACATTAGTCAAGTGGTGCAGAAACTGGTTGATGGGATGCTGATGACTCGCAACAAAGTGGGCTTTAGCCTCCTGGAAGTAGCTCAAAGTAATTCTCCTGCGGTTGAAACCCGAATTTGTCAAACTCAAAGCGTTGTAGGAACGATATCACTAAGTCTCTTGCGAAAGGGAGAGAAATTAGAATTTTTTTAGGTTGCTTTAACCCAGTTTGGACATTTTACCCTTGGGATGGCAGCGAGGACATTCCTACCGCCACCGGAGTTGCAAATAACCCCGTGGCTGTTGACTCAGTTCCTCTTCGCCCAGCCATTCTACTGGCTTGTAAGTGCCGAAAACCCGATCCCACCAATCTACCGCCAAACCAAAATTGTGATGCCACATTCCATACTTGTGATGCACGTAGTGAACTGGCATCTTCATCCAGAAGCACTTGGTGGGGTTTTCGTGCTGTAGCTGATGGGCATAGGCTGAAAATGCGGCATAGAATAAGCCACCGAGGAACCAACCGATTCCAGCCTCCCACGAGTAGAAAAACATCAGGCACATTACCAGCAAACTGCCCTTGACATAGTCTCGAAACTCCCACAACACCCCCTGTCCTTCGTTACGACGGTGATGATCTCGATGACGTTCGCCAATCCGAGGCGAGACGTGCATCAAGCGATGTAGCCAATATTCCACTAGACTTGCCAAGACAAACGCCACACAAAAAAAAGCCATTCCTACAGAAAGTTTTGCTAATAAGGTCATAAACTCCCATTCCTCACACTTTTTCTGTATATCAACACACCTGAAGCCTTTTTTATTCGATTTGATTAGCTAGGACGGTTATATCCTATGGGAAATCTTACTAATTTTTTGTTTTCTATTGCTGCTGCCGAGAGCGATCGCGAAATTCAAAAAAGTATAGGGTAAGGCAAATATAATTCCACAAGCTGCACGCCATCGACTCCAAGAGAACACGGCTCGTGATGTAGGATATATCCTCCAGAAACGATTGACTGCACACACCATTTCATCGCCCAATCCGATGACTTCATGCCACCAACCGGCAGGAATATAAAGTGTTTCACCTTGCTCAAGGATTACTTCGCATTTATGCTGGAGTGCCTGCTTGAATTTTGGCATTGTTTTAAAGTCAGGGTTTTCCAGATCCACCTGACTAAACCAAGAACGCAATTTCAATCCGTGGCGCAAATGAATATACACCGGAAATGGATAGAGATTGTATGTCTCTGAGGGTGGAAAAAACACTATTTTTTTTGCACCATGCAGTTGCATCAACGTGCCGTCCACTGAGTCATAATGTAAGCCTGAGCGATGACCTCCCGGAGCTACATAAATGTTCAGTTCGCTCGCAGGTTCCGTTAAACCTAACCGAGAGCCAATGATTTTTAAAGACTGGGTATCAGCAAGCGGGGTATTTTTGAGGGGACATTTTCCTAGGTTAATGTCATTTTCATGAGCCTTATAGTTACGCAACATCTCTGCATATTCTGTGAATGGCATACTTTGCAGATTTACGCCACTGCCGATGCTTTTCCATTTGCGCTTTTCCTGCTTTTCCCTTTCCCGCCCTGGATTTCGGAAGATTAACTCTTGGCTGCCAAACTTTTCACATAAATAGTCTAAATTCCAGTCACCTTCACTTTCCAATAAGCCCGTAATGATAACAGGAGTTCCGGTTTTTTGATATTTTTCAAAAAATATTTCTGGCGTTATCGATGAAATATCCACTCGTTCGATTGGCTTGACCCGCTTTTCCAAGTCTAATTCTATGACATTTTCCGATTTGGTTTCCATACCTATCTCCTCACCTATTTTGAGTCAATAATAGTTGGATATATAATCATAATTCATTTATGAAAGCTTAGATATCTCTTTTCTCTCTTCCTTAGCGCTCTTGGCGTCTAATCGCTATCGCTAACGCGAGGCTAACGCCAACGCGCAGGCTTCGCCAACGCGGTTCATAAAATTTACAACTCCTATAGAACTGCTATAACTGCCCCCAAAAAGCTTCGTTTTCATCGCTCATTAGTCATTAATAAAGACATTATGAATAATAACTACTAGCGAAGTTTAGCATTTAGTTTGGAGAAAAAGAAAAAATCTGCTTTAATCGACATCTAGTTATTCTTGCTAATGGATCTAATGCACTAATGGCAAATCTATTGCTACCAGTTTTGACAACGATTGCTGAACGTGCCAGGGCGAATTTTGTGAAAAAAACTCGCCGGACTTCTGCGGTACAGGAGCAGTTATTAAAGGAGCTATTGCAGGCTCATAAAGATACCGAATTAGGTCGGAAATATGGGCTGAGAGATATCAAAACAATCGAGCAATTTCAACAACAGATTCCGATTCTGCCTTACAGCAGCTACGAACCCTATACTGAACGCATTGCCCAAGGTGAAAAAAATATTTTAACGCCAGATCCGGTCGTTTATCTCAATACGACCAGTGGCTCGACGGGAAATCAGAAATTAATCCCGGTGACTCAGCGATTTCAGAACTCGTTGGGATGGGCGAATCTGACTTGCATCGGCTTTTTAGGTGAGGCGCTGCGTTCCCAAAATCGAAAATTTGGCAAACTGTTAGTCACTAACACCGCCCAAATCACGGGACGTACCAGTGGCGGGATTGAGTATGGGCCAGGAGGTACAGGCGTCCTCCGCATGGGGAAATTTCTCTACGAACAACTCTTTGCCCATCCCTACGAAACCTTACAAGCAGCGGATAGTATCACCCGCCATTATCTTTGCTTTTTATTTGCCCTGCGCGATCGCTCAATGCGAGGAATGGGAGCCAATTTTCCCATGCTCATCCTGCGAATCTGCAACTATTTAGAGCGCTACGCGGAAGATTTGATCCGAGACATCGAAACCGGAACCATTGCCAGTTGGTTAATACTCGAACCGGAACTTCGAGCCAAATTGGAACGGCAATGGTCAGCAAATCCAGGTCGCGCTGCTCAATTGCGGGAAATCTTAAAATCCGAGGGACGGCTTACCCCAAAACTAGCATGGCCTGAGCTATCTTTTACCGCCACCGCGCGGGGAGGAACCTCAGATTTTTACTTTGAGCGATTTCCCTCCTACTTTGACGACATCCCTAGCTTTGGTGCCGTCTTCGCCTCCGCTGAAGGCACCTTTAGTATTTACCACGACCTCAACAACGATGGCAGCATCTTAGCCATTGAAGCAGGCTTTTTTGAATTTATTCCGCAAGACCAGTGGGAGGAAGAGCATCCCAAAACCTTACTTGCCACGGAAGTGAAAGCGGGAGAACTGTACCGGATTCTGATGACCAACTATAGCGGCTTCTACCGTTACGATATTGGTGATGTTGTAGAAGTTCTGGGCTTTTACGAGCAGGCTCCTCTGATTGTATTTCGTCACCGTCGAGGCGGGATTTTGTCTTCCACGACGGAGAAGACGACCGAATTTCATGCCACTCAAGTGATGCAAAGCCTGCAACAAGAATTTAGCTTGCCATTAGAGGATTTTTGTATCACTTTGTCCGAAAATGAGTTCCCCGCCCATTATCTCGTGAATATTGAACTCGTTAGCGGTCATATTTTGAGCGATAGCCTTGCTTTTTTAGCCAGCTTTGACCGTAAACTCAAGGAAACTAACGTTTACTATCAATCCAAACGCAAGGATCAGGTGCCTCCTCCCCGACTGCGAATTCTGGCTCCTGGCAGCTTTGCCAAAGTTCGCCAACGTCAAGTAGAAAGGGGAATTCCGGATTCTCAACTAAAATTTCCCCATATTAGCGAAGATCGCAATTTTCTAGCTGGACTGAAAGTGGAGCAAGAGGTTAGACTTCCAGAGGATCGCGATTAAATTTGTCTTTGCTACCAAAGAAAAGCAGCAATCCTGCCACCATCGAGACACTCGCTGCCCCATAAAAGACCCCTGGCAAGCCGCCATAATTGATCGCTGGCCCTAGGAGAATCGGGGAGAGGAACTGTCCGAGGAAACCGGCACCCGTTCCGATTGCCAGCACGCTAGACCGGAGTTGTGAGGGGGCGAGATCGGCTAAAGCGCTATAGAGGTTGGGTAGCACAATCCCAAATCCCACCCCGAAGAGTACCGCTGTTATCAAAATCCAGAGGAGTTGGGACAGCAGTGGGATGGTTGCCAAGGTTAATGCCATCAGGGCAAATCCGGTTGCGGTGGCTCGATTTAAACCGAGTCGCTTGGCGAGTCCCTTCGCAGCAAAAGCGGAGACAGCCGCTGCCCCAACTGCCCGCGATGCCAGGACAATCCCATTGAGAGATGCTCCTGCCCCTATCGTTGCCTTGAGGTAAAGGGGTGCGTAAATAACGACGGCATACATTGCCACTGAGGCTAAGCAAAGGGTCAGTAACAACTGCAAGGCGTGGGGCTGTCCGATGATTTTACCCAGCTTTTGGTTGGAATCGGTGGCGCGTTCTTTAACCCGAAGCTTCGGTGGCTTTTCTTTCAAAATTAAAGCAACCAAAAACGCTAGCGGCAACCCTAGCCCATACAGATAAAAAGCATATTGCCAGTGAGTGGCACCAACCCAGCCCCCTAAAAGGGGAAAAGCAATACCAGTCAGAGTTAGGGTACTGGTTGCGTAACCTAAAGCTTGCGATCGCGCTTCGCCTTCATACAGATTCCCCAGCAAGCCCAGACTCGCCGCGGCAATCCCCCCACTCGCGATACCCAGCAACCCCCGCATCACTAACAGCGGCGTCAGCGTTTGCATGAAAGCTCCTGCCGTGCCTAACACTGCGTAGAGAATTAGGGAAGGAATTAGCACCCGTAACCGACCAACTCGATCTGCCAAAATCCCTAGCAGTGGGCTGAATAGGGCAATCGTCAGGCAATGAAGGCTCACCAAATTACCGGCAAATGCAGGATCGAGGTGAAGTTGTTGTACCATTTCTGGCAAAATTGGCGCAATGACTCCCCCCGTCATGGTAGTCAGGGAGCCTGCTGCCAGCAGCACTAACAGTCTGCGATCGCCCAACATAAGCCAGAAACCTGCAATTTTTGGTCATCATAACCTAGATAGGTGGAAATCAACTTATTTTGGGCTGTTCTGGGTGATGGGTGATTCATCATTTGAAAAATCATAAAAGACAAAACAAATTGATATTGACTTATCGGCGACTAGGAAGCTAAATATTGTCACAGAAACAGGCAACAGAGGCACAATTCATGGAACTGGCTACAACGCTAACCAGCCAGACCGTTCAGAATGCTGTTCGAGAGGTGGGCATCAATGGGAATCACTGGTATCCGGTGGGGTGGGCAGACCAACTGAAGCCCGGTGATATCATGCCTGTCGTCATTTGGCAGCAAGCGATCGCAATTTTTCGCGATACTCAAGGGAATCTCCATGCCTTAGAGGATGCTTGCCCTCACAAAGGCATCGCACTGCACAAGGGCACCGTCCAAGGGTGTAACTTGGCGTGTGCTTATCATGGCTGGGAATTTGACGGTGAAGGTCATTGTGTCAGCATTCCCTATCTTCCCGACACCCAAAAACTTCCCCGCGCCCAAGCCCGCAGTTATCCAGTGCAAGAAAAATATAATCTTATCTGGATCTTCCCTGGCGATCGCGCTCTCGCCACCACCTGTCAGCCGCCGGATATCCCTGAATTTGACGAGCCAGATTGGTTAATGGTGCCAGTGAGTGCCCACTTCCAGGCACATTTTTCCATATGCAATGAGAACACGATGGATGTTTTTCATGGTTTCCTACACCAAAAATTGCAGGGTTGGTTCGATCCGGTGCTAACAAGTCTGCGAGAGACGGACGCCGCAGTCTGCGCCGAATACAATGTTTCCTACAAAGGTCGCATGGCTCAGTTTCTCGGATTGAGCGATCGCGCTGACCAAGTCACCACCTTACCGATCTCGATTCAGTATCGATACCCTCACTTTTATACCGTTCTCCAGGGAGTTTCCGCCCTATACTTGATGCGATTGCCCGTCACCTTAACTGAGAGCCGCTCTTTTGCCTTTTTCTTTTTCAAAGTCCGCTTGCCAAAATGGGTACTCAACCCGCTCAAGCCTTTGTTGCAAATCCTGCTCCCGCGCTTTGTGTTGTTGAAATTTCTCGCTCAAGACATCGAGATGATCGAAAGCGAGCAGCGAACCTATTTAGCCAATCCCCAGCGACGTTATGTAGAAATAAATCCAGCGATTATTGCTATCCAGCGGCTAATTGTCCGGCAACATGAGAAATTTGTGCAAAAATCTAGTCAATCGCAAAATCATCAGGGGAATTCAGAAAAGTCTATTTCTCTCTCGTGAGGCGATTGCAAGAGAGCCATCTGAACTAACCCAAGAAAATTCACTCGGATGAAGGCAATCTTAGCAGCGGCGTATCCTCTAGCCCTTTCTCAGTCCTGCGGTCAAGTGAGCTGGAGCAATATATTCATAAACACTATGAGGTCTTCTTCCTTCGGGCGTTTCGTCAGACCTGGATAGCAGAAACTGAGTCTGGCAAATATTACTGTTGAGCCAGAGGCGATCGCCGATCTGGTAAAAGCTGAGAGGAGTCAACTTGTGCAAATTGTTAAAGAATATGTCCAGCATTGGTACGAGAGCGGACTTGACCCCGATGAATATATCTGTCATCAGAAGCAGGGGAATACAGTCGAGATTGAAGACGCGGCGACAGGTGAGCGTCAAACCGTTCTTAGCTTCTGCACCAATGATGTTTTAGGGTTAGTTCACGAAGAAGCCGTTAAGCAAGGTGCCATTGATGCCATCCTGAAATACGGAACGTCAAACAGCTCCTGCTCCGTCTTGAGCGGTCGAATCGATCTGCATCGACAGCTAGAGGACGAGATTTCAGCCTTTAAGCATCTGCCCCATACCCAGCTATTTCTGAATGCTTGGATGGCGATGCAAGCCTTAATGGATGCCTTCTGCCACTTGGCAATTCCCGTGCCGGGATTTCAGAACACTCGCGAAACTTTAATTCTCACCGATGTCCTCAATCATGGCTGCATTGTCTCAGCCGTGGTCAATGCCGGGACTCGTTCCGGAAAAGTGTTTGGCAATAGCCCCCGCACCCGTGTAAAAGCTTACCGCCATTGTAATGTGGAGGATTTAGCGCGGAAACTCCATCGATATGCCCGACCTGGCGATCGCATTCTGGTTGTATCCGATGCCGTATTCTCAATGGATGGGGATATCGCGCCGCTGCTCGACATGATCGGTGTCCTGCAAAAATACGAGGGCAGCGTGCTGGTAATGGATGAAGCTCATGCCAGCGGTGCCATTGGAGCCACGGGAAGAGGGATCTACGAGCATTTTGACATTTTGCCCAGTTATGCGATTGAGCGGGGCGTCGTGCCGCTGATTATGACGACTTTCTCTAAGTTTGCCGCCTCAGCCGGAGCCGCCATTAGCAGCCACGTTGCGGAGCTAAAACCGCTGTTGAATGTTTCTCCTACCTCAATTGGAACCATTTCTTTACCGCCCCCAACCACGGCTGCTGCCTTAGAAAGCATCCGTATCGTTCGCCAACAGCCAGAACGAGTCCAAAAGCTACAGGAAAATACCCGATACTTGCGATCGCGCTTAGCTGAAAATGATTTTGCCGCAATTGGCGAGACAAACGTTGTCCCAGTCATTTTACCGTCGGAGATTAATCCCAAGGTCTTTGGCAGACAACTTTTGCAAGAGCGCGGTCTTTGGGTCTCTCCGATTTGGTTTATTGCCAAACCCCGCCTCCGCATTACCGTCAACGCTCTCCACACTCACGAGGAAATGGATCGTTTGGTGGCAGGAATGGTAGCCGTTCGGGACTTGTTGTATAAACCAACGATTAGTGCATAGCAATACCAGGCTTAAGCTGAGATTACCGTATGACTAGCCGTTTGCTTAACCCCTTTTTTGGAGTGCGTGATGCGTGTACTGCTCCTCTATCCACAATTTCCCAAATCGTTCTGGTCTTTTGACAAAGCGCTAGAACTAATCGGACGGAAGGTATCGCTTCCTCCGCTGGGAATGATTACAGTCGCAGCGATTCTGCCCCAAACTTGGGAGTTCCGCTTAATAGACCGCAATGTTCGATGTGAGACTGAAGCAGACTGGGCTTGGGCAGACCTCGTCATCATCTCCGGGATGATTGTCCAGAAACCCGATATGCTACACCTGATCCGCGAAGCGAAGCAGCGCGGCAAATTGGTAGCGGTCGGTGGTCCCTACGTTACCTCAGTTCCAAATGCGGCACAGGAAGCCGGAGTAGACTTTCTGGTTTTAGACGAAGGCGAGATTACCCTACCACTCCTAGTCGAGGCTCTAGAGCGGGGTGAAACACAGGGAATCTTCCGTTCTAATGGCGAAAAGCCGGATGTCACGAACACACCCATTCCCAGATTCGACCTGCTGGATCTAACTGCCTACAACGATATGTCGGTGCAGTTTTCGCGGGGTTGCCCCTTTCAGTGCGAGTTCTGCGACATCATTGTCCTCTATGGGCGCAAGCCACGCACGAAAACACCTGCACAACTGCTCGCTGAGTTACAAGCTCTGTATGATTTAGGCTGGCGGCGCTCTATTTTTGTGGTTGATGACAACTTCATCGGCAACAAGCGCAACGTCAAGCTCTTGCTGCGCGAACTCGGTCCCTGGATGGCAGCTCGCGGCTACCCCTTCCGCCTTTCGACGGAAGCCTCGGTGGACTTAGCACAGGATGAGGAATTGCTCGATTTGATGGTCGCTGCTAACTTCAGTGCAGTGTTTTTGGGCATTGAAACACCGGACACAGAGAGTCTGGCTATGACTCAGAAATTCCAAAATACGCGCAATTCGCTGATGGAATCGGTTCAGAAAATCAATCGAGTGGGTTTGCGCGTGATGGCTGGTTTCATCATTGGCTTTGATGGTGAAAAGCCTGGGGCAGGTCGTCGGATCATTGATTTTGTGGAAGCGACGGCAATTCCTCAAGCACTGTTCAGTATGCTTCAGGCTTTGCCGAATACGGCACTGTGGCATCGACTTCAAAAAGAGGGTCGTTTGCTGGAGGGGAGTGAAGAGGCGAATATCCATCAGACAACACTGACCAATTTTATCCCCAGCCGTCCTTTAGAAGAATTGGCTCGTGAATACGTCAGTTGCTTCTGGGAACTGTATGAACCATCTCGCTATCTAGCACGAGTCTATCGGCACTTTATACAGATGAAGCCGACTCCTCACAAGAAGAAGTTCCGAATGCCGGGATTCAGTGATATCAAGGCATTATTTATTATTTGTTGGCGACAAGGACTGAAACGCAATACCCGTTTCCAGTTCTGGCGTCAGATGTTCTCCATCATTCAACACAATCCGGGTGTATTTGAGTCTTATTTGATTAATTGCGCCCATATTGAGCATTTTATCGAGTATCGTCAAATTGTCCGCGACGAAATCGAAGCTCAACTTACCGAATATCTAGCGAACAAGGGAACAGAAACTCCTCAAGAAAAGGTTCTGGCAAGCTAAGTCATTCAATGGATTGACTTTACCAATGAAGTTGGAAAGCTAAATAAAAGTTGTTCCATTAGACACTTTTAGAACTATAAAAATGGTGGAGAATCAAACAACAAAGATTCAAATTAGAGCAGTAACAACTCCGGAAGAAACTAAAATGTTTTTGGATGTTTCGGAGCGAGTTTATGCGAACGACTCTCACTGGGTAGCGCCAATTCGCAGCAGTATTGCCAAGCAGTTCACTCCTAGTAATCCGTTCCTTCAGTACGGGAAATTACAACAGTTTATTGCTATCTCTGAGGGAGCAAACAGTTCTCAGGCAGTAGGACGCATTGTTGCCGCAGTCAATCATCGGTTGATTGAACGAGAAGGACAAAATGTTGGTTTATTCGGTTTTTTTGAGTGTGTCCAAGATTTTGCGATCGCGCAATCCTTATTTGAGACTGCTTGCAACTGGTTACGCGAGCAAGGCATGACAGTTGTTCGGGGTCCCATCGATCTCTCGACTCACAATAGTTGTTTATTTTTAGTAGACGGATTTGACTCGCCACCAATGGTGATGATGCCCTATAATCCGTCCTACTATCCAGAATTTATAGAGAAAGATGGCTGGCATAAAGCTAAGGATGCTTACGCCTATAATTTTTCTTTAGATAAATCCTTATCAGCAAAATTTGAGAAAGCTTACCGGATTGCTTGTAAATCAGGTGTTACCTTTCGTCCGTTAAAAACGAAGGGAAAAGAATTTGAGCAAGATTGCATCAGCCTTTATCATCTTTTTAACCGCGCTTTCGCCAATAACTGGAGTTCTACCCCGCGCAGCCAGGAAGAATTCTTAGAAGAAGCGAAAGAACTACAGACTTTAGTAGATCCGGATGTCTTTCCAGTTGCCGAATATAACGGGGAAATGATTGGGTTTTGGATGGGATTACCCGACTATAATATTCCTCTAAAACACGTCAATGGAAAGTTAAATTGGCTGGGAATTCTTAAGTTTCTTTGGTATCGTCGTCAAATTGATCGAGGACGAGTAATTGCTATTTGTTCGCTGCCGGAGTATCGCCGAAAAATGGTGCCTCTCGCCTTGATTTATTTGGGAATGCAAGGGGGAATTCAAAAAGGCAAACCCTATAAGCAAGCGGAACTCTCCTGGGTCTATGAAGATAATTTTCCCTCCCGCAAGCTAATTGAAGCAGCGGGGGGCAAGATTTATAAAACTTACCGCATTTACGAAAAAGCATTATGAAGGCGCTAGTTACTGGAGCCAGCGGATTTACAGGTTCTCACTTAGTGCGGGCTTTAGAGCAGCAGGGCGACTTGGTAGTGGGGCTAGTCCGAAAGTCAAGCAATCTAGCGCGTCTTTCTAATTGCAACGTGCAGTTGGTTTACGGAGATATCACCGAGCGGGATGCCCTACGAAGGGCAATGACTGGGGTAGATACAGTTTTTCACACGGCGGCTTATGTAGAACTGGGCATCGTCGATGAGGCAGAAATGGAGCGGGTAAATGTGGAAGGAACCCGCTGCGTGTTAGAAACTGCTCAAGCGGCTGGTGTCTCCAAAGTCGTCTATTGCAGCACGATTGGCGTGTTTGGCGATACGGGGGGCAAACTTGTAAATGAAACTTTTAAGCGGACACAGACTAACTTTTCCTCTGCCTACGATCGCACCAAATACCAAGCGCAAGAATGGGTGGATCGATTTGCGGCGCAAGGGCTTCCGGTTGTTAGTCTTCTGCCGTCCGGGATTTTTGGGGCTGACGATCCCCATTTTGGTCCTGTGATGCAACAATTTCTCAAAGGACGGCTAAAGGTGTGGGCAGGAGGCGATCGCATTACCGGCATTGTCCATGTGGACGACTTAGCTGCGGCGATGATTCTAGCAGCAGCAAAAAGCAAACCTGGAGAACACTACATTATTTCTGCTGGTGAGCTGACTACCCGCGAAATGTTCGAGATTTTCAGTCAGGAAACCAATATTCCTGTCCCCGCCGAAGCTCCTAAGCCGGTCGTGAGATTTTTGGGAAATTTACTCGATCCAGTCGGACGCCTTTTCAAATGGCAGCCACCCCTCAGTCGGGAGCGCGTTCACTACATTTACGACCGCTGCGTCCGGGTAGATGCCACCAAAGCTTGTCAGGAACTCGGTTGGCATCCCCGCTCAGTATCACAAACCTTGAGTGAGATTGTCCAAACCATGCAAGCAGCATCGTGAATGTTGCCCGATTTACACTAAGTAGCTGGGACTAATTAAATATAAGATGGCATAAAGCCCCTAAACGAAGTTTTCCATTAATCTATGCCTGCTCCCATTCGGATTATCTTAAGCGAAGCAGAGGACTCAAT
>NZ_JAMPJZ010000014.1:0-97625 GCF_039961835.1 Trichocoleus sp. ST-U1 | reverse complement strand
CCCCCTTATTCACCCGAACTCAACTTAATTGAAATCTTATGGAAGTTTATGAAATATGAATGGATAGAGATAGAGGCTTATCGGGACTGGAAAAGTTTAGTAAAGTATGTCAAAAATGTGCTAAAAAAAGTCGGAACCGAATATGTAATTAATTTTGCTTAAGCACTTAAGAGGTTGATATCTGTAGTAGCCCAACGCACTCCATTAGTTACCGTAGGCTGCATAGGAGAACTCCTTTTCATTAGCTGTATATATAGTAGTATCCCTATTAAAAAACCCGGTTTCTCTTCTGAAACCGGGTTCTTTGATGAAATGTAGCAGTAGTTATTCGCTAATAGCTACCTGCACTTTATCTTCCACCACTCTTACAGGAAAAGTAGGAACGCTTACGGTTTCATCGTCTAAGCATTCTCCGGTCAGCAAGTTAAAATTTTGCTTGTAGATGGGGGATGCAACTTTGGGAATACCATTGCGATCGCCTAAAATTCCCCGCGACAAGACAAACGCTTTACTAAAGGGATCGTAATTGCCTAGCGCAAATACATCAGTTTCTTGTCCCACGCGGAAAATTGCCACCTGTTGATCTTCAACTAAAGCACAAACCCCAGTGTTGGGCGCGATCGCTGACAGCGGACAAATATCAACCCATGTAGAAATTGTCTGACGAATCGGTAATGCTTGAACCATTTTCTTTTCCTATTGATTAACGGATTGGTGTAGCCTAGCTTGAAAAATTCAACACATTGCAGCAAGTCAAACTAACTCAAAAACTCGCTCTTTGGTTATTTGAACCGTACTGCATAGTTCGCTTAACACAGGTTCCAAATACAGCACGGCTGCAATGTTATTTCTGCCTGATTCCTGCTGCTTACGCCTAATTTCTTCTAGGTCAACGGAATGTTTCTTGACACGAAACATTCCTATATACTTCCACCTAGCTCGATGTAGCTTGAGGAACACTGGAATAGCACCTCCTTGTTGGCAGAGTATCTCAGCTTTCTGTTTTACTTTTGGTGAATCTTCTACCAAAACTTCATCAGGAGCTTTTGAGTCCAGGGTAGGCTTAAAACATCCACACACAATCTTTCCAGCACGCTGAGGAAGATAAGTTTGGAGTTCTCCACCCAATGCAGAATGAATTTGATAGCGTGTGTATGTTTTTCCTACTTGAAATAACATCAGTTTTTTTAAACTGTAGGTAATGCACCAGAGCAACAGTCAGCTTATTCGGAAATACCAACTAAAACCTTCTCGTGGTCATAAGCTGGACGTTTTTGCCCCCGTTCCTCTACATGAACTAAACCAGGATCGGGTTGGTCAGAATTGACAAAGTGACGGAATCGCTTCACTTTTTCTGGATCTTCAATTGTGGCTTTCCACTCACACTGATAGGTATTGACAAGATGCTGCATTTCTGATTCTAATTCAGCACAAATGCCCAGAGAATCTTCAATAACTACCTGCTTCAGGTACTCGATGCCTCCTTCCAGCTTATTGAACCAAGTTGCAGTGCGTTCTAGTCGATTCGCGGTGCGAATATAGAACATCAAGAACCGATCCAAATATTTAATCAGCGTTTCCTTGTCAATATCTGTTGCTAACAAAACTGCGTGTTGTGGCTTCATTCCACCATTGCCACATACATATAAATTCCAGCCATTTTCGGTAGCAATGATCCCAAAATCCTTGCTTTGAGCTTCGGCACATTCGCGGGTACAACCCGATACAGCTGATTTTAATTTGTGGGGCGATCGCAAGCCTCGATATCGCAGTTCGATTTCAATCGCCAAACTGGTTGAATCCTGCACCCCAAAGCGGCACCAGGTGCTACCTACACAAGATTTGACCGTGCGGAGTGCCTTCCCATAAGCGTGTCCCGATTCAAATCCAGCATCTATCAGTCGCTGCCAAATTCGGGGTAATTGATCTACCCGCGCACCTAATAAATCGATCCGTTGTCCACCTGTAATTTTGGTATAAAGACCAAAATCTTTAGCAACGAGTCCCAACACAATCAGCTGATCTGGCGTTAGTTCACCACCAGGAACTCTGGGGATTACTGAATAAGTTCCATCCTTCTGAATATTTGCCAAGTAATAATCATTGGTATCCTGCAACCCAACGTGAGGCATTTCCAAAATATACTCGTTCCAAGTAGAAGCGAGAATAGAGGCTACAGCAGGCTTACAAATTTCACAACCCTTACCTTTTCCATGTTTTTGAATTAAATCTTCAAAAGTAAGGATTTTTTGAGAACGTACTAAGTGATAAAGTTCTTGACGGGAATAGGCGAAGTGTTCGCAGAGATGATTTTTTACCTCTATCCCGGCTTTCTTCATCTCAGCTTTGAGGATATCTGTCACCAGTGGCACGCAACCGCCGCAACCTGTCCCCGCTTGAGTGCATTTCTTGACACTGGCAATATCGGTGAGTTTCCCTGCTTGGATAGCGCTACAAATTTGCTCTTTGCTGACATTATTGCAAGAGCAAATTTGGGCAGTATCTGGTAAACTCTCCACACCCATACCGACTGTGGCAGACTTGCCTTCGCGGGGTGGCATCAGCAAATCTTCTGGATGAGGCGGGAGGGCGATCGCATTCTGGACAAATTGCAGCAGCGTACCGTAAGCTGAAGCATCTCCTACCAGAATTCCGCCTAAAAGATGGCTACCACCTTCATTTAAAACCAGTTTTTTGTAAACACCTTGGATGGTATCAGTAACGGCAATTTCTTTAGCGCCGGGAGATTTGGCAAAGGCATCCCCGAAACTGGCAACATCCACTCCCAACAATTTGAGCTTTGTGGACATATCCGCGCCGGTAAAGCTGCTCGTCGCTGTTTTGCTCAGGATATCTGCCGCTACGCTTGCCATTGTATAGCCAGGAGCGACTAAGCCGTAGATACGATTTTGATAGAGGGCGCATTCTCCAATGGCATAAATATTTGGATCTGAAGTTTGGCAAGAATCGTTGATAACGATCCCGCCGCGATCGCCTACTGCTAATCCACATCCTCTCGCGATTTCATCGCGAGGGCGAATTCCCGCAGAAAAGACAATCATATCTGTCTCTAACTCTTCACCATCAGCAAAGGTCATTTTAGTAACCTTGCCATCAATGCTGACAATTTCCGTTGTAGATTTATTAGTATGAATCGAAACCCCAAGTTCTTCTATCTTGTTGCGAAGGATGTTGCCACCGACATCATCAATTTGTAGTGGCATTAATCTGGGTGCGAACTCAACAACATGGGTTTTTAAACCCATATTTTTGAGAGCGTTCGCACATTCCAAACCTAATAATCCACCCCCAACAACGACACCAGTTTGGCAATTTTTCGCATAGGATGACATTGCCTCAAGGTCATCTATTGTCCGGTAGACAAAATTACCTTTCGCATCATTCCCTTTAATTGGCGGTACAAAAGGATAGGAGCCTGTTGCCAGAACAATTTTGTCATAGGCAATTGTTATCCCATTCGCTGATGTAACTGTTTTTTCTTCCCAGTTAATCGCAACTGCCTTATCACCGATATGGATTTCAACTCCATTTTCTTGGTACAAACCCGGTTGAACTAACGATAAATCTGCCGCAGTTTTGCCTGAAAAGAAACCACTCAAATTAACCCGATCGTAAGCAACACGAGGCTCTTCGCAAAATGCGATCAAGTTCCATTCCTGCGTCGCTCCTTTAGCGATCATCAGTTCTAGAAACTTGTGTCCTACCATACCGTTGCCGATAACAATAAGATTCTTTTTGCCGGTCATGCAGTTTTATAACGCCTATTTTTACAATCTTCTTAATTAGTCCTATAAAAGATTTAAAAGTAAGTTTGTAAAAATTGTTACACTAAACTGTTTGGCTATGCAGTGTGCGAATGATCCCGATTGTGTTTTTGCATGAGGAGTGAAAACTTTATACAAATGTGGGTCAATTGAGCAGCAATACTCATTTCAAATTTGTTTGTAGAACCCCGCATTCAGCATCAAACTATTGGGGCAATGCCTACACAAGGCTAAGTTAATTTTTCCCCGATTTAAGGCAAAAATTTTACCGACGTAGCTTCTAACTGAAGCAGGGCGGGCAATGCCCACCCTGCTCAACGAAAATGTAAGTTAAGTGTTTTATTCTTCTTTAGGGCCAAAAACCATTTGTAGAAGCACTGGCTGACCATCGGCGCGGTGATATTTATCTGCCCAATCCCGAATGACCATATCCAGTTCTTGCATGGCTGCCTCAATGCGATCCGGTGGAATATCGAGTTCCTCTAGTATCCGCATCACATTTAGCTGTCGGTCTGCCCAATCTTTCATAAGTCGGAAGTAGCGGGCAGTATCCTCAATCATGATATAAGTGCGTTCTTCGTCCTCAGCGGGTGAGTAGGAAGCACGGGTGAGGGCGTAGAAGGGCAATCCCCAAGGAGAATCAATTCGCGTCACTGTACCGGAATAGATTAAGCGCCGCTTGATGTGTTCGGCGAATGCTTCGCTTAGAGGAATGCGGCGTTCTTCTGGCAAGTCTTCCTGGGAACGACTGTGGAGAAATTCAATTAATTCTAGAAACTGAAAAGCGTTGATTAGCTGGGCATCCGGCAGATTATTTGGCAGTTTTTCCTCAAGGTATCGCTTTTCGTCAGCGGTCAGGTTGGTGCTATAGATGCGCGATCGCCCCGGTTGCCACGGAAACTGCTCCATCCAAACATAGGGAAACTGAATTAAATACCGAGGTTCTTGGGAACCCAGCATCTTCAGCAGTTTCCCTTCGGTCAGCGCTTGCCGAACTTCCTCGACGATGACTTTGACTCGCTTCGGCTCAATGTGGTGCAGGTGCCCCGTCATCCGGATATTTTGACCCTGCTCCAAATAAGTCATGTAAATCGCACACTTTGCTGCCGTGGCAGCAGCATCCAGGAAGGCTCCGTGTCGGTGCCCGCCGGTTCTCATCGCACTAAAGGCCAGATAAAACATGATCTGATCCATCGCACCGGGGCTAAGGCTTTTGATCAGATCCAGGTCGTTGCTCATATCAGGGGTGATCGCATCGCAAGGGGACAAAACACTGGTTCCTTGGTGAAAATGGTGAAAAGCTTATGTTTCCACATTTGCAGTGAGTTCAATTCACTCGCTGAAACTATTGAACTCTAAGCACCCCGATAGCATGAACGTAAATAATCTCTAATTATAGAAAAGGACGGCCTAATATATAGCTTTTGTCAGGGAATAAATTCTCCGTGACAGGCAAAATTAGACAAATAGTGCCCCAAGTACACCGGCACAAACCTGCTAGAGCTTAGTTTGCTGCCTTGAAATTGGCTTTCATCGACCTTAGTCGCAAAGTGAAAAGCGGATCGATGAGTTGTTCGGATTTGGCTAAATAGAGGATAATTTTAGACAGGAGCGATATATTTGGGCGCAAACGCATCTCGGCGTCCGGTTCCTTTATCCGGAGACGGTTCGTTCCCACGTTTCAGCGATACAGCTAGCTCGGAAGACGTGGATGGCAGTTGCTTGGCGGAGGCGGACTCGATTTCTAAGAAATTACCTGAAGAGATTGATAGTAAGCTCAACAACATGATAGAGGTGTAAGGGCGCATAGCAGATGTCCGTGTCAGGGTTATAGTCCCTGATACGGAGTTCTTGATCGTCAACCAGGAAAAACTTCGGTTAGAGCTTAGTTGGTTCCGATCGAGTTCTGCTTTTTTTTGAGGTTAGAGGTACGATGCCTAAGGCTCAAAAATGGGTGCGATCGCTCCCAGGAGCAATAATTTTTTCCACAATCAACCATTTGCCCGATTGATTGAGATACCCCCGCACAGAGAGCATCTGCCGATCGACGTAGGTTTGGAGTTCTCGGTCTACTTCTGGGCACAAGGCGATTGCTATCCAGGTTTGCTCTTCCCCAGCAGCTGGCTCCTTTAAAGTAAAGGTGTAATCTTGCTCGGCATGGCGCTTGAATACACCACAGAAGAGTGCTGAGTTTGAAGCGGATTCTTCAAGGCTTCCCCCAACCTCTTCCCCATCTCTCTGTTTTGTAAAGGGTGAGGGATTGCCCATATATTTTGAATTCTGTGGCGTCTGGGGTTCCAGGTAAGGGCAGTTGCCATTGGAGGGATAGGTGTCAGGGCGATCTAAGTAATCCCGTTGCCTGTGCAGCCAGTCGGTGCGATCGCGCGGTAAATTGAACAGAGGGAAAATTGCTGCTGGCGATCGCTCATCTTGTAACAATGCTTCTTGCAGGACTCGGACAGGTAAATCTCTGGGTTGACAACTTCGCTGCACGCAAAGCGCCGCCGCCATTCCCGCCGCCTGACCAATATTCATGACGATGGGCTGTAACCGGGTGGAACCGTTGGCAATATGGGAGACGGAGATATTTTTTTCGCAAACCAGCAGTCCATCCACAGACTCTGGAATTAGACAAGTGTAGGGAAGGGTGAAAGGAGTGCCAGTCCAGCGTCCACCCCAGCGAATTGATTTTGGTTTAACAAGAAAGTTGTAGTTAGGGTAATGGTGGTCGTTGGGGTAGTTGCCGAGGGCGATCGCATTCACCTCCCCAGCCGCATCCACAGATATTGGTGCGACCCTTCCCCCCGCCACTGGCAAGATATCCTGCTCTCGCACGGTCGCGAGTCCCACAAGGCGTCTGCTCTCTCGAAAGTAAGGGTGTAGAGCGTAACCACCTCCACCGAGAGAGTTTTGAGTTTTGATTGAGTTTTGATTGAGTTTGGGAGTCAAGCGTGAGGGAAAGATTTGAGTTGCTAAGCCGTAACGCCGCCCCAGCTTAGTTTGAATAAAGCGGACAAAGCTTTGAGTGTGCCACAGACTCTCTTGAAGAAATTGATGCCACGCCGCCTCCGACTCTATCAGACGCCCCACTCCTTCCCCATAGTCATTGCCGCATAGGGGCCAATTGATCATGAAAAGATTCCCCGGTAAACGCCCATAATTGAGAAACTTCTCCCAACCGTAGCGATCCCAGCTACCTTGGAAGGATGAAGGAGGAAGGATAAAAGATGAAGGAGGAGGGGGAATTTCCGGCGCACTTGCTTCCTCACCAAAATCTTGCATAATTGCCACCCAAGTGGGAGCCTGCACTGGGTATCGCTGAGTCAATTCATTGGGAGAAAGCGGGGCGCTGGGTTCGCCAAACTCTGATTGCAATTCCCATCCCCAGCGATACGGCACAGATGCTAGAGGCAACAAGTCTCCCAGTTCGGTGCCATCTAGGGTAATTTTGGATTGAACGGTGAAATCGGCAAATCGAACCCCAAGGATGCGATCGCCTGTTCGCAAAACCTCTAAGGGCACTTGCCCCGCAACCCAGTCTAGATTTGGCAATTCTCGTACCCAATCAGCAAATATTTGGGCACCAATCCGGGGATCGTAACTAAACAGACTCACCCAACTATTGTTTAAGCCTCCCATTTGCCGAGAACGCAATTCCCCTAAAAACTCACCCCAAAGCCCCGTCTGAAAGGCAGCAAGTTCATTACCATCCGGGGCAGCAACCCCCGCTGAGGTGAGCATTCCCCCCAGCCAGGTAAATTCACTCACCAGCATTGTCTTGGCACCGCGACGGGCAGCTTGTATCGCAGCTGCGGTTCCTCCCGTTCCGCCTCCCACAACCAAGACATCTACTTCTATTAATTCATTCATCAGCAATTCCGTTTCAGAATAGACAATCGATCGCGAACAATAGACAATTAGCTATAAACAATCGGCTATCGAAAGTATAAAGTCCATCGTTTAAGGAAAAGCATGAAAGCACAAGTATTCAGAGGCGTCAATCAGCTCAGTTACGAAGAAGTGCCGACGCCGGAAATTGCACCCGATGAAGTCTTGGTACAAGTAAAGGTTGTGGGATTGTGTCAGTCTGACATCAAGAAAATTCGCTATCCTCTCTACCAGCCACCGCGCATTTTTGGTCATGAAACTGCTGGAGTAATTACTTCTGTGGGAAGCGAAGTGACTGGCTGGCAGATTGGGCAGCGAGTTGTGGTTATGCACCATATTCCTTGTATGCGCTGCGATTATTGCCTCAACGACAACTTCTCGATGTGCGATGTTTACAAAAACGTCACGACCACGGCTGGATTTACTCCCAGTGGCGGCGGTTTTGCAGATTATGTGAAAGTGCCCGGTCACATTGTCCGCAGTGGCGGATTAATTCCCATTCCTGACAATGTCAGCTTTGAGCAAGCGAGTTTTGTGGAGCCGACAAATTGCTGTCTAAAAGCAGTTAAAAAAGCCCAGGTTGCTCCTGGTCAAACCGTTTTGATTACAGGTGCTGGCCCAATTGGGCTAATGTTTATCATGCTGGTGAAGTATTTCGGAGCCAGAGCGATCGCGACTGACTTAATTCCTTCTCGGATTGAGAAAGCTTTGAGCGTGGGGGCAGAAGCTGCATTCGATCCCCGCGACCCGGATTTATCAACTAAAATTAAAGCGCTTACTGGCGGATTGGGAGTGGATACGACTTTGCTTGCAGTTCCCAGTGACAAAGCTTTTTTCCAAGCCCTCGATTGTACCCGTCGGGGCGGTAAAATTTTATTTTTTGCTGAGTTTCCTGATGAAGTAGAAATCCCGATTAATCCAAATATTCTCTACCGCCGAGAAATTGATTTAATGGGTAGCTATAGTTCTTCTTACCGGATACAAAATTTGGCAGCAGATATTGTATTCAACCAGCGAATTGATGTGGAAGCATTAATTAGCGATCGCTATCCTTTGCAAAATTTAGCTGCTGCTGTGGAACAAGCGATCGCTCCCACCCCCGAAACTTACAAAATTCTCATCTATCCCCAAACAGCCGAGTGATTTTAGTAACAGTCTGTCTTCATTTAACTCTCTTTTAGAGAGTCTTTTTTTAAAGATTTTGACAGGGCAACCAGATAGATTTATCATCTATCTGATGATAGAATTTTTTTAAAATCTTTAAAGTATGGATACTTCCTCTCCGACGCGCGGACAACTAGAAAGAACTCTATCGCAACGCATCCAAGCTTTATACCGGGATCAACTGGGGCATCAACCTAGTCAAATTACCTGTCAAATTTTTGATGAAAAAATTGCGATTATTCTAGAAAATGCCATCACGGCACCAGAACAACTTTTAGCAAATAGTGGTCAAGAAGAGCTGGCTGAGCAAGTAAGGACAGATTTAGAAAAAGCACTTGAGCCAAAACTGAAAGCGCTAATTGAGGAAGTGGTTGGCGTATCCGTGATTGACCTGCTCAGCGATGCCAAAGTAGACACAGGTCGTACTGGTACGATTGCTGTATTAGCAAACGCCCCTAAAGTTCGTAATTAATCCCCCTTCTCTGCTAAGTATCTAGCTCAGCATAGATTTATATTGATGGTTTGCACTCAGCAGCCTTTTTCAGTTTTTAGGGTGTATCCGATCCTTATGCGATCGCGGCATCCCGTCTCTCTATAACAACTAACAAACAACCATTTTCAATTGATGACTCAATCTATAAATCTAGATTTATTTATTTAAATTAATTGAGATAGCGATCGATGAGAGCTTCTAACTCATCAATGACATAAGGCTTGCTAATGTAGTCATTGCAGCCTGCAAACAGAAGACCTTCCCGGTCTTCTGCTCTTGCCAAAGCCGTCACAGCAACAATGGGGATCTTCATCGTTTCGGGGTTCTGTTTTAGAGAACGCACAACTTCTACGCCGTGGATGTCAGGTAGAAGAATATCCAACAAAATCAGCTTTGGCTGATTTTGTTGCGCCATAAATAAAGCTGCCCGACCCTCCTTTGTCGTAATAAATGAGCAGTCAAGAGCGAGCAGCACTTCGCTCATGAGTAGCAAGTTGTCTTCATTGTCTTCTACAACCAAAATGAGAGGCGATTCGATATTTGCCTGGGAGGCAGGTTTTGAGAAAGAGTGCAGATTTAAGCGTTGTTCGGGGGAACTCATCAAAATACGAAGCTATCCTCTCCAGAAGTGGACAACCGAGGGGTTGCCCAAGTTATACCCATTCACTTGATTGACGGTACACGAATGATTCCCTGTTTGCCCCTTGTTTTACAAGGGTTTAGGGATCGGCTGCGGGAAAAGTGAAACGGTATTACGAGGCATTCCCCAGGCGGCATTTTTTGGCGCTTGGAATCGATTGGCTCGTAGCTTCCCCACTAGGTTGATCTTTTAAGTTCATCTTGGCAAGAGAACACAGCAAGCTAGTGGTGATGTTGCTTGTCCCCTGATTCTATAAAAAATTAGTTAAAAAACTGCACAACTTAAACATTAATATTCATTGTTACTTTTAGCACTAGATATATACACACTTCTGTGCTAAGAATCGTTGAAAAACTAAATTTTTGAATACATTTGGCGTTTCTTGGTTAGCTGCAAAACATCACAAATATATTGAAAACCGTTTCGGATACTTGGGGGAATCGAACCCTATCCCTACTTTGTAAGATTGGCACTCTCTACTCTCATCAGGGATTTAGCTCTTAACAACTAACCTTGTCAAGATACTAAATATTGAAATTTTCCAATGTTGTGGATCTCTATCTTTAGGAGATGTCCGGAAAATTGCTCGCACTGTTACAGTCTAATAAAAAAGGTGAAAGAATTTACCTTTCCTGAGAGCGATCGCTATGCAGGACACAATCAAACCCACTCGTGGTGAATTAGAACGAACCCTGTCACAGGAAATTCGGGCTTTCTACCACGCCCAACTAAGTCACCAGCCTGGTCAGGTGACTTGCCAATTTATGGGTGACAAAATTGCGATTCTTATCGAAGATTCTATTACTCGACCCGAACAACTTCTGGCACAAAGCGGTCAGCAAAGGCTGGCACAGAGAGTTCGAGAGAATATAAACCACGTCCTACAACTGCAACTTAAACAGCTAATTGAGGAAGTGGTGAAAGTCCCAGTCATCGATCTGATGATCGACTCCGCCCTAAAAACAAGTCGTACCAGTACCGTTGCGATTTTAGCCGCAACCCCTACGACGCGCAATCCAGACTGAATTCCACCGAATCGACCTGAGACGGATTCCATCTCAGGTTGCGCCGGACAACAGCCTCTAGATCCTCCAGCAAGTAAGGCTTGCTAATATAGTCATTGCAGCCTGCCGTGAGAATGCGATCTCTGTCTTCCGCCCTTGCCAGCGCCGTGACGGCGATAACAGGAATTGTCCGGGTTTCAGGATCTTCCCTGAGTTGACGGACAATTTGAAGACCATCTAAGTCAGGCAACATAATATCCAGCAAAATCAGGTTTGGCTGTTCGGTTCGTGCCTTTTCAAAAGCACTATGACCGTCAATTGCTGTGATGATTGAGCAATTTAACGGCTCTAAAACGTAAGCAAGCAATAATAAGTTGTCTTCATCGTCATCGACTGCCAATACCACAGGGAACTTGGCAGTAAGACACTGATTGCTACTGCTCAAAAAATTTTGACGGGTACGGTGGGAAAGTTCCAAATCATCCATCCTCTTTTTCCAGCTAATTTCTAGACTGGCAGTCACCCTCACCAGAAGAGTGGACGAGGCACTCCTTAAGCGGTGGCGAAGCGCTTGCAATGGAATGGCTCGCGTGTAACCTACTAAGTTGGAGAGCCGATGCTCGAGCTAGAGGAAAAGACGAGCCAAGTTAGTAGGAGCCTTATTATCATTGACATTGCTATTGTACATAAAATTTACAATAACCTAAAGAATTTGTTAAGAAAATACAATTCTTGTAAGTATGCTTAGCACTTACTAAACATAGGCTAGAGGGCAACCTAGAATAGAAATCTTCGGGAGTAGCAAGATAGCAGACTGGTAGTCGTACCACATCATCCGGAGTTAGCCCGGGATTAACCGGAGCAATAAGACGCGAGGAATTGCGTCTGGAAACTAACTTTAAGCAGATGCGACCTATAGAGTAGATGCCGTTTTAGATGCGGCTAGGAGTTCGCATTTGAGAAAAGCGCGGGTTGATGAATGGGGTGAATCAGCCTTCACGATTTGAGGGCTACCCCGATCCTAATTAGGCATTGGAGGTTGAAGCAATGGGTATAGCCACGATTAACCCAGCAACTGGGGAAACGCTTCAAACGTTTGAGGCACTAACAGATACGGAGATTGAAACGAAGCTAGCACTAGCGCAATCAAGCTTTAAACAGTATCGGCAGACACCCATGCAAAAAAGGGCAGATTGGCTGAATGCCGCTGCTGAGATTTTAGAGAGCGATCGCGAACGCTTTGGCAAAATCATGACCCTAGAAATGGGGAAAACTTTAAAATCAGCGATCGCAGAAGTGGAAAAATGCGCCCTCGTCTGTCGCTTCTACGCCGAACGCGCCCCCGAATTCCTCGCGGATGTTCCAGCCCAAACCGACGCCAGCCACAGCTTTGTGCGCTATCAGCCTTTAGGCGTCATCTTGGCAGTCATGCCTTGGAATTTCCCCTTCTGGCAAGTGTTTCGGTTTGCCGCACCAGCGCTGATGGCGGGAAATGTCGGGTTACTCAAGCACGCCTCTAACGTGCCTCAGTGTGCATTGGCACTGGAGGAGATTTTCCACAAAGCAGGATTCCCAGAAGGTGTCTTTCAAACCTTGCTAGTGGGAGCAGATAAAGTCGCTGCAATTGTAACAGACGAGCGAGTGAAAGCCGCAACCTTGACCGGAAGCGAACCTGCCGGGATGAGCCTCGCCGCCACCGCCGGGAAACAAATTAAGAAAACCGTTCTGGAATTGGGCGGAAGCGACCCGTATATTGTCCTAGAAAGCGCCGATTTGGATGCAGCCATTGCGACAGCAGTGAGTGCCAGAATGCTGAATAACGGTCAATCTTGCATTGCTGCGAAACGGTTCATTGTCGTGGATGCGATCGCAGACCAATTTGAAAAAGGCCTGATTGAGAAGTTTGAGGCACTCAAAATCGGCGATCCGATGCATCCGGAAACCGATATAGGGCCACTGGCAACCCCATCGATTCTCAAAGATTTGGATTGGCAAGTTCAAGAAAGCGCCAAATTGGGAGCAAAAGTTCTCACAGGTGGACAGCCATTATCTGACCGTCCTGGTAACTTTTATCTGCCGACAATTTTGACAGATATCCCAGCCGGTAGCCCAGCCGAAGCGGAGGAATTTTTTGGTCCCGTAGCGCTGCTATTCCGAGTGCCAGATATCAACGCCGCGATCGCGCTTGCCAATGCCTCGCCCTTTGGACTGGGTGCTAGTGCTTGGACTCAAGTAGAGGCAGAACGCGATCGCTTGATTGAAGAACTCGAAGCGGGTGCCGTGTTTATTAACGGCATGGTTAAATCCGATCCCCGTCTCCCCTTTGGCGGTATCAAGCGTTCCGGATACGGACGCGAGTTAAGCAAAGAGGGAATTCACGAGTTTGTCAACATCAAAACCGTGTGGGTGAAATAAGCGGTGGTGCATTCTAACGATGAATTAAATCCCATCCCACTTGCGGGATGGGGATGTCAATACGGGCGGACAGCCGTGCGCCCGTATTGGGCTAAATAGGGGCAATCCGCGCATCTGGCCCCTACACAGAAACGAACCACTACAGATGCCAAGAGCATACAGAGGGGAGTAAGAAAAATGAATACTGCTGAACTATTAGTCCGCTGTCTGGAAAATGAAGGAGTCGAATACATTTTCGGGCTTCCTGGCGAAGAAAATCTAGACATATTGGAAGCCCTAAAAACCTCTTCGATTAAATTTATTACTACCCGCCACGAACAAGGTGCTGCCTTCATGGCGGATCTCTACGGACGCCTGACCGGAAAAGCCGGAGTGTGCCTCTCCACCCTAGGGCCAGGTGCCACCAACCTGATGACTGGCGTTGCCGATGCGAACCTGGATGGTGCGCCACTGGTGGCAATTACTGGACAGGTCGGCACAGACCGGATGCACATTGAATCCCACCAATATCTGGATTTAGTGGCAATGTTTGAGCCAGTCACCAAATGGAATACTCAGATTGTTCGTCCCAGCAACACACCGGAAATTATCCGCAAAGCGTTTAAAATTGCTCAGAGCGAAAAACCTGGGGCAGTTCACATCGATTTGCCGGAAAACATTGCCGAAATGACCGCCGCTGGCAAGCCCCTGCACAAGAATGGTGGGGAAAAAACCTTTGCTGCCTTCCACAGCCTTGAACAGGCATCTGAAGCCATCTCCCAGGCAAAAAATCCTTTGATTATGGTGGGAAATGGGGCGATTCGTGCAGACGCTAGCGTTGCAGTGACCGAATTTGCCACGAAGCTGAATATTCCCGTAGCGAATACCTTCATGGGCAAAGGAGTCATTCCTTACACCCATCCCCTCGCCTTGTGGTCGGTAGGATTGCAACAACGAGACCACATCAGCTGTGCTTTTGACAAAACGGATCTGGTGATTGCAATCGGTTACGACTTGATTGAATATTCCCCCAAAAAGTGGAATCCCCTCGGTGAGATTCCGATTATCCACATTGGGGATATATCAGCAGAAATTGATAGCAGCTATATTCCCCTAGTGGAAGTGGTGGGGGATATTTCCGACTCGCTACGGGAAATTTTAGACCGAGCTGACCGGCAAGGCAAACCCGATCCTTATGCCTTGCAATTACGGGCAGATATCCGGGCGGATTATGAAGAGTATGCCAATGACGATGGGTTTCCCATTAAGCCGCAGAAAATAATTTATGACTTGCGGCAAGTCATGGGGCCAGAAGATATTGTGATTTCAGATGTCGGGGCGCACAAAATGTGGATCGCCCGTCACTATCATTGCGATCGCCCAAATACCTGCATCATCTCTAATGGCTTTGCTGCAATGGGTATCGCCATTCCAGGTGCCTTAGCCGCCAAGTTAGTTTCTCCCCAGAAAAAAGTCATCGCCGTCACGGGTGATGGCGGCTTTATGATGAATTGCCAGGAATTGGAAACTGCTCTTCGGGTTGGCACTGCCTTTGTCACCCTAATCTTTAATGATGGGGGCTATGGCTTGATTGAGTGGAAGCAACACAATCACTTTGGCGAATCTGCGTTTGTCCATTTTAGCAATCCTGATTTTGTCAAATTGGCAGAAAGTATGGGGCTTAAAGGCTACCGGGTTGAATCCGCAGCGGATCTAATTCCAACCTTGAAAACTGCCCTAGAACAGGAAGTTCCCTCGGTGATTGATTGTCCAGTAGATTACCGCGAAAACTTCCGCCTCACCCAAAAGGCTGGCGATTTGAGTTGCAAGATTTGGGAATAATCATGAGTCATCAGTCATGAGTGATTAGTCATTAGTCATCGGTCATCGGTTGTCAATGACCGATGACTAATGAACAATGACCAATGACCAATCGTGAATGACCCATGAAAATTGCTACTTGGAACGTCAATTCGATTCGCAGCCGCTTAGAGCAGGTGGTGCAGTGGTTGCAGGATAATCCGGTCGATGTCCTGTGTCTGCAAGAAACTAAAGTCGTAGATAAGGATTTTCCGCGATCGCCCTTTGAGGAGCTAGGGCTGAATCTCTACATTTCCGGTCAAAAATCTTATAACGGGGTTGCTCTTCTCAGCCGTGCGCCCCTTGAGGATGTCACCACCGGGTTTGCCCCAATTTTGGGGAAAGAGGATTTTGACGAACAGAAGCGGGTCATTACTGGCGTTCTCGATGGCGTCCGCATCGTGAATCTTTACGTGCCCAATGGCTCAGCCGTCGGTAGCGAGAAATACGAATACAAACTGCTTTGGCTGAAAATTCTCCGCGAGTACCTGCAAACACTGCTAGAAAAACAGCCCAGTTCCCTCTGTATCTGCGGCGATTTCAATATCGCGCCCGAAGACCGAGATATTCACGATCCACTCAGTTATAAGGGTCGGATTATGGCATCCGATGTAGAGCGTCAAGCCTTGAGCAGCATTTTAGAGTTGGGTTTGGCAGATGCCTTTAGAAAATTCACAATAGAAACAGGACACTTCAGCTGGTGGGACTATCGAACCGGAGCGTTTCGACGCAACTGGGGTTGGCGGATTGACCATCACTACTTGACGCCAGACCTTTACGAACGTTCATCCAGCTGCACCATCGATCGCTCCCCCAGAAAACTGCCCAAACCCAGCGACCATACCCCCGTAATTGTAGAATTTTAAATTTTCCAGCATCAATCCCATACCCAAAATTGATTAGGAACTTAAAATCATGTTTTTAGTAACTGGAGCTACAGGCGGACTCGGACGCCGAATTGTGCGGCAGCTGCGGGAGAGGGAAATGCCGGTGCGAGCATTTGTCCGCCTGACATCCCGTTACAGCGAACTGGAACACCGAGGAGCGGAAATTTTTATTGGTGATTTGCAGCGCGATAAAGATATTGAAAAAGCTTGCCAAGGCATTCAGTACATCATCGCCGCTCACGGTGGTGAGAGCGATGCTCAAGCGTTAGGCTACCGAGCGAATATTGAACTCATTGACCGGGCAAAAGAAGCTGGCGTCCAGCACTTTGTTTTCATCTCGGTACTGGGAGCAGATCGCGGGTACGAAGACGCACCATCCTTTAAGGCGAAGCGGGAAGTAGAAAAGTATCTCCAAGCCAGCGGACTCAATTACACCATCCTCCGTCCTTCAGGTTTTGCCTCTAACCTTTTACCCCTAGCAGAACGGTTTCGGGATACTGGGATTTATTTGCTTATCGGCGATCCCAAAAGTCGGACTTCGATTGTGAGTACCGATGATTTAGCAAGGATTGCGATAAACTCCGTAAATGTTGAAGGTGCCCGGAATCAAATTTTCCCTGTGGGAGGCCCAGATATCCTCCAGCGCCAAGATATTCCTCGCATTTTTAGTCGCATCTTCAACCAGGAACCGATCGTGATTAACCCACCGTTATTGGTGTTTGATGGGGTACGCGGGGCGCTGGGATTGCTGAATCCTCAAGCGTCTAAAGCTTTGGGAACTCTCCGGACGTTACTGGATAATGAATTTTTCTGCACACCCCAGGAAGTTGAGCATTTAGAGTCGATTTTTGGCATGAAGATGGAATCCCTAGAGACTTTCTTGCGCCGTTACCTGGGTACTTGATTGCACCGCTAGATGCAGCTATTACCGTGCTTCAGGCTTGTCTGGTGATTTTAAGGAATCATAAAGGCAACTGCTTGAGAATCTGACTGAGCAACGGTTTGGGTTTGACCATTTAGTTGATAGTGAATGCGAGCGATCGCGTTCTCACCCCGCCGATAAATTTTCGATTTGCATTTGAGGCGATACTCCAATACTTTACTTTCTCCTGGCTTTAGCACTACTTTAGCGGGACGTTCTAATTCTTGAGGAGTTGCACTCATAAGAACTTCCTCGGATTTCGCTGGCACTATTTCTATCTGGCTAATTTCAATCAACTGATTTTTTTTAGATGGATTGGTAAAACCCAGGGAAATATCAGCATAGCTAATTGTGGTTCCCGCTAAAATTTCGTAGGGAAGCAACTTAATTGTCATCGTCATCTTCGCTCTTTGAGAATTGCTCTCAACTTGCCTTTCCCTGCTTAAACTTTGTTGAGGAGAAGATCGTAGGTTAGTTTGAGCGAGCGCGAAGCCCAACTCTAACAGCTTGTTGGGTTTCGTTACCTCAATCGCCACGTTGCTCAAGGGCAGAAACTCTACGTTTCGTGCCGGTTCCCAACCTACTATGTCTGAAAGCAACTTAGTATGAGTTCCTAGCATTATGCAAGTCACGCAGGTTAGAAAATCCATAAAAGAATTCCTCTCAGGATTTTGGAATATAGCAAATTTGACTCAAAAGCTCATTAGAGGTTTCTAAATCCTATGGGGTTGTGCATTATTTTGAAAGATGAGAATTAAGCCACTTTACCAAATATATGCTCAGCTAAGCTCGAAGCTCCGAGTGTCGCTAAGCTTGAAGATGCTAAGTGAGCGGCACAGCCACAGCGTAAAGGAAAAGATGAATTAATCAGCGAAGCATTAGCATTTAATGAATTTGAAAGAGTATTGAATCCAGGTAGAGTGTAAGATTCAGCTCCCCCATAGTTCACATTCCACCCAATATCTTTTAAAGAAGCAATCGTTAATTGACTCAATAACTCTGAGCTTTTTTCAGCAATAGGTGACATTAATTCATTGTCAAAGACATTTTCATCCCAATGACCAAACACGCCTTTTTGAACGGGAACAGCAGTTTGTAAAAATGTACCTTTTAATTCTCCATAAGCCCACCCTGCATAGGTATTAGCACTATATGTCGCATCGGAGACATTAATGAAATCGCGTCCGTAATCTGACCAAAGTGTTCCAATTCCTAGAACGTGACCAAATTCATGGACCATCGTTTCTTGTAAGAAACTTGGATTGTTGTTGTATGTATTTGCCAAGCTTGTGTTAATCGTTGAAGCTCCTGATATCGTCATTTGATTACCAAAAGCATCGAAGGCTAAAGCTTTTGGCCCCGCGAAAGCAAGAAATTCATCTTCACCAAAAGTATCTCCCGTAACATCAATGGTTAGAATTTGGGAATCGCTAAAGGTGCTGTAAGGAATAATTTTTTCCCAAACTTTTGCAGCTTCTGTAATAGCATTGAGAGCTTCTGTACTCAAACTACCCAAGCCTTGACCAAAATTGACTTTGATTGAAAAACTGAGAGGATCGCTGGTAGCAGCAGTAAAGGTAGTCGCCACAGAATAGTTAGCAGTTTGGTTGTTATAGCTCATTACTTGCAAAAAGTAATTACCAGAACTCAGGAAACGACGGATTGATTCGTTGCTAGTCCCGCGCTCCCATTGCCAACCCAATACTTCACCTTGATCGATAATGCCGTTGTTATTGCTGTCTTGAATTAGTCGGACATCGGCATCACCACTCAATGCAGATAAATTAGCGGTAAAGATGCCAGATTGAGCAACATTAAAGCTGTAAAAGTCATCGCGATCGCTAGCATTGACTTGTTGGTTGTTTGAGAAAACCGCTGAAGTTTGATCTTTTGCGGTTCCTAGAGTATTACCGGGATCTAAAGGGTCTGGAATACTAGCGATCTTAGTAGTTAGAGTGTAGCCGCCAGTCGCACCCTTTTCAAAAGTTGTAGCTTGCAGAATATAATCAATGCCCTCAGCAACCGTGAAAGTTAGCTGGGAGTTCGTACCGCTGAAATCATTATTTTCTGCAACAACTGCTCCGGTTCCAGCATTCACCACTTGCAGGTAGGCATTAAAGCTGGGCACATCAAGGTTCACCTGCACCTGCTGACCGGCAACTAAATCGCCTAACACATAGCCATCGTAAAAACTGCCTTCACGAATGGGGTTGCTTGGGTCGCTATTCGCGATCGCGCCGCTAAAGCTTTGGTTTCCACTGATGGGAGACGCTGGTTTGAGGACTCCCAAATTGCTACGAAGAGTATAGTTACCAGTAGCATCTGGTTCATAAGTCGTGGATCGAACAATGTAATCAATACCCTGAGCGGCTGTAAAAGTTACTTGAGAGTTCAGACCCTCAAAATCATCGTTGAAGGTAACAACCGCTCCAGTAGAGGCATTTACCACTTGCAGGTAAGCGTCAAATTCTGTGGAGTTTAGTTTCACCTCCACCTGCTCTCCGGCGCTAATGCCAGTCAACAGATAGTCATCCCGAAGGCTACCGCCACGGATGGGGTTTTTCAGGTCGGTGGTGTCAATTGTACCGCCGACCTCACTGACGGTAGAAGCCGCAGCGATCGCGCTACTTTTAAATAGACTTCTTTGCTGTAGCAGATCGCCCAGCCCTCTAAATCCTGACCAGATTCCGGCTATTTTTGAATCAAACTCTAGCGGTGCAAAATTAGCGAAATCTGCACTTAAAAACTGGCGCTCATTTGAAAATTTAAATCCATTTAACATTTGCTTGGTTTCTCCACGATGGAGCATCGTAAGACTGATATATTACCAATTTTAAGTCTTCACAAAATTGGGCAACAACGGGGTAATTCCTCAAAGCTAGAGACAGAACATTTTTAAGAATGCTAAGATCGCAAGCGCAATAAATAAAGCTATATTAATTGACTCAACAGTGGTTTTTAAATTATCTGAACGCAACAACTAGCACTTTCTCTCAAGCCATGAATGCAAAAATTGAAGTTGCGCCAATTGTCGATAGTGAGGTAATCGAAATTATTGAATATCTGAGGATTTGCCGCGATATGTCGATGCCAAGCGTCTCTAAGGTCTTGCTCACCACATTCACGGTTTTAAATGCACCCAACAATTCAAAAAAGTATCTTATATATAACTCGATCAAAATCTCTCTAAGGGGAGAGGGACAATAGTTTTTCGCGTAAATTTACTTACAATTACAATAACTTACGCCAAAATTCTTAATTTTCGACAATCCATTGCCGGATTCAGTCGATAGAATCACAGCTAGAGTGTCTCTCTGCCCGCTCAAAGCATTTGAGTCAAAATTTTATGCGATCGCCCTTAGCGTCAACACCTGCTCAAGCTCGTCAAACAAGACAGCAGCTAGCGAATCCAGAGGATTCACTCTCCTATGAATTAGGGAAAGCAGTGCAAGAGCTGCCGCCACTGTACACGCGGTTATTGGCAGCAAGCATTAGCTTACTGGTATTTGGGGCGATCGCTTGGGCACACTACAGCCAAGTGGATGAAGTCGCGATCGCTCCCGGCGAACTGATTGCCTCAACGCAAGTGCGACCCCTGCGATCGCTAGGAGGAGGCACAATCAAAGCGGTAAAAATCAAAGAAGGCGATCGCGTTAAAAAAGGCGATATCCTGATCGAACGCGACCCCGATCTGCCGCAAGCAGAAGTTGACCGCCTCGCTAAATCTACCCAGCTGATTCGGGAAGATTTAGGACGTCTGGAAGCCGAACGCACTGGAGCTGCAACTGCCGGAACCGCTTTGCAAGAGCAGCTTTTAACCGCTCGGCTACAAGATTTTGAAGCAAAAAGAGCGGGTGCGATCGCAGAAGCGAATCGCCAAATTGCAGTCATCAATGAAGCCAAAGTTCGCCTCACCCGCCTGCAAGAAAACCTCGTCAACGCCAAAATCAACCTCGTCAACGCCAAAACCAATCTCGCCAACAGCAAAAGCCTTCTCAACAAAGCGAACAACAGCCTCGCTTTAGCCGAAAAAAGAGAAAAGGCGCTTACCACTCTCCTAATTCCCGGTGCTGTCCCTCGACTCGATTACGTTGATGCACAAGAGAGAGTCGTCAGAGCGCAAGCTGAAGTCACTACAGCTCAAGATAATATTACGAATGTTCAAAACAAAGTCACGGAAGCTCAGGACAAAATAACGTCCCTGGAAAAAGATATCGCTGCTCAAGTGCAAGCGATTCGCCAAGCTGAACAAGCGTATCAATCTGTTCGCAATCAGGCAGACCAATTAAAGTCTGTGCGTCAAAGTGAAATTCTAAGTGAGTTTAACCAGCGCCAAGAAGAACTAACCACTGTTGCTGGTCAGTTGGAGGTAGCGAAAAAGCAGCGAGAAGTAGAAACCATCGAGTCTCCGGTTACAGGGACAGTCTACAGTGTCAAAGCAACCAAAGGGTCGGTGCAGGCGGGAGAGGAGTTGTTATCGATTCTTCCGGAATCCGAAGAATTGTTAGTAGAAGTAAAAGTCCTCAACCGCGATATTGGCTTTATCCGTAAGGGAATGAAGGCAAAAGTCAAAATGGCTACTTTCCCGTTTCAGGAATTTGGCACAGTTGAGGGTGAAGTGGTGCAAGTGAGTCCGAATGCGATCGCTGATCAAGAATTAGGCTTAGTTTTCCCCACCCGAATTAAGCTTAAACAAAATTCAATTCATGTGCAAAATCAAAAAGTTGCTTTTACTCCAGGTATGGCGGCAACTGGAGAAATTATTACGCGCAAAAAATCAGTTCTCACTTTCTTAATTGAGCCGGTGACTCGCCGCTTTAGCGAAGCCTTTTCGGTAAGGTCCTAGCTTGGCTTCCGCTATTTGCACCAACAACAGGCAGTGATGAATAAAAAGCTGGTATCTAAGAGTTAATAACAGAAATTAATCGTTATGGGCATAAAAATCCAATTGAGAGTGCTAACGAGCGGGGGCACTATCCAATATTCACTTCTAGGAGTAGAGTTGGGAATTTGGCAGGGTGAATATCAAAATGCTACGCTGCCCTGGTTGCGCTGGTGGGATCGAGAAGGAAATCTCTTGTTGACGGGTTACGAACGCGCTGAGCATGAAAGTCAACGCGCCGAGCGATTAGCAGCACAGTTACGGGCGCTTGGAGTTGAACCGGAAGCTTAAAAACGGACGGAGATACCTATCTAAAAGCCGTGAACACCGATCCTAAGAGTGTAGCCAGTCTACTTACAATGACTGATAGGGACAGCCATAAGTGGGATGAACTGCAAATTTCTGTATGTTATGGGTGTCTCTAGGGTTTATTAATTGAGTAACTCCTTATGCAACCAACCAACCCCAACCAATTTACAGAAAAAGCCTGGGAAGCCATCACTCGCACCCCAGATATTGTTAAATCTGCCCAGCATCAACAAATCGAAAGCGAACACTTGATGAAATCACTGCTGGAGCAAGAAGGACTCGTCAGCAGTATTCTGAACAAAGCGGGCGTAAATGTGTCGCGAGTCAGAGAACGCACCGAAGATTTCATCAAGCGTCAGCCAAAAACTTCCGGCAGTAGCACCTCAGTTTATGTCGGACGTAGCTTAGATTCTCTGCTGGATCGGGCTGAAGCATTTCGCAAAGAGTATGGAGACGATTTTATCTCCATCGAACACATGATGCTGGCTTATCCCAAAGACGATCGCTTTGGTAAGGCTTTGTTTCAAGAATTTAAGCTGGACGAAAACAAGCTAAGAACTATCATCGCCCAAGTTCGCGGGAGCCAAAAAGTGACTGACCAAAATCCAGAAGGCAAGTATGAATCCTTAGAAAAATACGGGCGCGACTTGACAGAATTCGCTCGCCAAGGGAAGTTAGATCCGGTAATTGGGCGCGATGATGAGATTCGCCGCACGATTCAGATTCTTTCGCGCCGCACCAAGAATAACCCTGTCCTGATTGGGGAACCGGGGGTAGGTAAAACGGCGATCGCTGAAGGTTTAGCACAGCGAATTGTCAGCGGGGACGTCCCTGAGTCGTTGCGCGATCGCAAACTGATTGCGCTGGATATGGGTGCGTTGATTGCGGGTGCCAAATATCGGGGTGAATTTGAAGAACGCTTGAAAGCGGTTCTCAAGGAAGTCACCGATTCTCAGGGCAGCATTATCATGTTCATCGATGAGATCCACACCGTTGTCGGTGCGGGTGCGACTCAAGGCGCGATGGATGCGGGTAACTTGCTCAAACCGATGTTGGCGCGGGGTGAGTTGCGCTGTATCGGTGCAACCACCCTGGATGAATATCGCAAATACATTGAAAAAGATGCCGCGCTAGAACGTCGTTTCCAACAAGTTTATATCGATCAGCCGAGTGTAGAAGATACGGTTTCGATTCTACGGGGTTTGAAAGATCGCTACGAAACGCACCATAACGTGAAAATCTCTGATAGTGCGTTAGTGGCAGCGGCAACGCTATCTACTCGATATATTAGCGATCGCTTCCTTCCAGATAAAGCGATTGACTTAGTAGATGAAGCGGCAGCGCGATTGAAGATGGAAAGTACCTCTAAACCAGAGGAACTCGACGAAATCGACCGTAAGATCCTCCAGTTGGAAATGGAACGGCTATCGCTGCAAAAAGAAAGCGATCCTGCTTCTAGAGAACGGTTACAAAGACTGGAAAAAGAACTTGCCGATCTCAAAGAGGATCAACGAACACTGAATGCACAGTGGCAAGCTGAAAAAGACGTTCTCGAACGCCGCAAAACCCTGAAAGAAGAAATCGACCGGGTGAATGTGGAAATTCAACAAGCAGAACGAGAATACGATCTTAACCGAGCCGCTGAGCTGAAATTCGGCAAGTTGACCGAATTGCAACATCAGCTAGAAGAGACAGAAGCCCAACTCGTTCAAACTCAGCATAGTGGTAAGTCACTTTTACGAGAAGAAGTCACCGAGTCCGACATTGCTGAAATCATTTCCAAGTGGACTGGTATCCCCATCAGCAAACTCGTGGAATCGGAGAAAGAAAAACTTCTGCAATTGGAAGATGAACTGCACAAGCGCGTGATTGGGCAAGCCGAAGCGGTGACAGCAGTTGCCGATGCCATCCAGCGGGCGCGTGCTGGTTTAGCCGATCCGAATCGCCCAACGGCTAGTTTCATTTTCCTCGGTCCCACGGGCGTCGGGAAGACAGAACTCGCAAAAGCCTTGGCAGCTTACCTGTTCGATACAGAAGAAGCCTTGGTACGGATCGATATGTCCGAGTATATGGAGAAGCACAGCGTCTCTCGCTTAATTGGTGCGCCTCCCGGCTATGTCGGTTATGACGAAGGCGGACAGCTGACAGAATCCATCCGGCGTCGTCCCTACGCGGTGTTGCTGTTCGACGAAATCGAAAAGGCGCACCCGGATGTGTTCAACATCATGCTGCAAATTCTGGATGATGGTCGCGTCACCGATTCTCACGGTCATACGGTAGACTTCAAGAACACGATTATTATCATGACCAGCAATATCGGATCGCAATTCATCCTAGATATTGCTAGCGATGAATCTCGGTACGAAGAAATGCGGAGTCGGGTGATGGATGCGATGCGGACAAGTTTCCGTCCGGAGTTCCTGAACCGGATCGACGAGATTATCATCTTCCACGGCTTGAACAAGCAGGAATTGCGGCAGATTGTGCAGTTGCAAGTCAAGCGACTCGAATCACGGTTGAGCGATCGCAAGATGTCCCTGAAACTTTCCGATGCTTCCCTTTACTTCTTAGCGGAAGTCGGATACGACCCCGTTTATGGAGCGCGTCCGCTCAAGCGTGCGATTCAGCGGGAACTGGAAACGCAAATCGCTAAAGGGATTTTGCGAGGCGAATTCAACGACGGCGACACCATCTTTGTCGATGTGGAAAATGAGCGCCTTGCCTTCAAGCGTCTCCCTGCTGATTTACTAGCCACTCAGTCCAGCTAATTGACGCTTAGTTAACCGTTTATCCCTAGCGATCGGTAGGGGCATGGCAATGTGCCATGCCCCTACAAAACGTGAACTTTACTAAAATTGAATCCACAATTCTAAGGAACCTCACCCCCAACCCCTCTCCGTTGACGGAGAGGGGCAAATCTTGAACCCTTCCCCGTTCGCGGAAAGGGCAGGGTGGGGTGGAACTGTACTACATCTAATAGAGAACTGCTGTAGATAATTTTCCTAGTATGAGCTAGCTCAAAGACGTACTCGAAACCTCCTGTCAAAGTGAAGATATCACCACACAGGAGGGTCAAGGAAATGACCAACGCTACCCTCGACTTCCAAACCGCCACCGGACATCAAGTTCTAGCCGCAGCCGGCAAGAAAATGTTGCGACCCGGCGGACGAATTGCGACAGAGCAATTGTTTGAGTGGGCAGACTTCCAAGCAGGTGAGACAGTTCTGGAATTAGCTTCTAGTTTTGGCTACAGCGTGATCGCTCTGGCTCAACGCTACGGCGTGCGGGTGGTCGGCGTGGAGAAAAACCCCGAAAGTGTAGCCCGTGCCCGTTCCAACATTGAGGTGGCGGGGTTAACAGGCCAGGTGGAAATCATTGAGGGCGATGTGTTCCACCTAGATGTAATTTCCGAACAGTTTGATTATGTTTTGGCAGAAGCGATTCTAACCATGCAATCTGTACCAGGGAAAGCCAAGATTTTGGCTGGGGTACGCGATCGCTTGAAGCCAGGAGGCAAATTTCTTTGCCACGAATTACTCGCCCGTAACCAGGAAGCAGAGATTCATCAAGCTTTAGCACAGGTAATTCGGGTCAATTCTACCCCGTTATCCCAGGCAAATTGGCTGGCTGCTTGTGAAGCTGCCGGACTGCAAGTACAACAGCATCAAACCGGGTCAATGGGTTTGTTGAATCTGCATCGGGTACTTCAAGACGAAGGCGTTATGGATACCCTCCGGATTCTGTGGAATGTTCTGACGCGCCCAGCGCTGCGGAAACGAGTTTTGGCAATGCGCCGTGTCTTCCAGCAATATCAACAGGATTTGGGTTACATCGTCCTACGTGCAAAACGCGCCTAAAAAAGTGAATCAATCATGACTAATACACTGATACCTCATCCATCTTTAGCGATTCAATTGTCAGAAAAGATTGAGTATCCCCAGCAGGGAGTCCTCAGCAAAGTTTTGCTTAAAGATTCCTGCTGTCAATACACGCTGTTGTGTCTAGCCGCAGGTACAAATATTTCTGAACACTCCTCGCCTCGAAATGCAACCGTCCACGTCATTGAAGGGCGAGGGCTATTAACTTTGCAAAGGCAAGAAATAGCACTTGAGCCGGGCGGTTTTATCTTCATGCCTGCCAATGCTCCCCACGCTTTGAAAGCCGAAGAAAATCTAGCTTTTCTGCTGACGCTTTCGGAAAATCCCCAACAAAAATAAGTGGCGACTAACTGAGGTAGCTCATAGTCCCACCATCTTCAAACTGCAATACTAATACTCAGTCACCAAGAAATTAACCATGCTGAATACCTTTACTCAACACCTCAATCTCTCGACTTCTGAAGTAGAAACCCTACTCTCACTCAGCTTGCAGGATTTGCTCAACTCGCCTGCAATTCAGCAGAAACTAGACAGTTTAAATATCCCGTTGCTGCAACAAACTTTGCCTCTAGCAAAGACCGTTTTGGAAGACAAGCTACCGCCTTTTTATGATTGGCTCAAAAACGAGTTAAAGGTGCAGCGCGTCCCAGATGGCCCCGATCATACGACTCAATGGGTGGTTAATTTCCTAAAGCGTCAGGAAAGCCTGATGCGCTTAGTTGAGCTGCATCGTCCAGTTCCCCGTCCCGCTCTAGAACGCTCAACTCCTCGCCTGGTAGGATTATTTGAGGCTGTAGAGGATGCCCAAGTGCGTCAGGAATGGCAAACAGCGATCGCTGCTTTGTGTCTCGTACTTGCAGTTGATGCCCGCGATCGCGATCGAGTTGGTGTTGGCGATCGCTCATTAGTTTCCTAATTTTGTTAAGGGTGGCTGCACTGTAGTCGCCCTCTTTCAGACTTCGCTCTTATCTCCAGTGTGGAAAGGAGAACAAACCATGAAACCAGTAAGCGATCGCATCTGAACCACGCAACCAGAAGCTAAAAAGCGTCCCTCTCTCAACTTGCAAACTTGGTACAGGCCGAGGTTTTACTGATGCGTCGATGACACAGCACAATCGTGATTCTTTTATCTAGTTTCTAATTCTTGGCTCAGTTTCTCTGGTTTGTTCTGGCAATTTTCACCTCAGTTAACACCCATAAAATCAATTCGTCTTTGAAAATTTATCTCAACAGCAATGCAAGTATTTAATACATCTAATATGTTTTTGCGGAGCGCTCTCTCTAAAGAGTATTTGCGTTCTTTGTGTTGAAATCTTGATAATTGATAAACAAACAGAGTAGCTGCTTGATAAATTACTTTTAATTCATAGAGTGAATCAACTTGAGAGATATTAATTGCCAAAACCCGAAGTTGATAACATATTTCTTTCGCTTCTTCTTTTGTTGCGCTGTGGTCTTGATAGTAATAGTTAAAGGTTTCAGCTAAATACTGTGCGTGTTTAGCTGTATTTTGAATTTGATGCTGTGCATTTTCAACAGGAGCAAGAAACTTATCAAGTAAAAGCTGCTGTACATAGGCATCGCGAAGGCTAGAATCAGCAATAATTTGAAGTTCTTTCATTCGCTGTTCATGCTTTCTTTGCTTCTCAGCATAAACTTCTTTGATAAGAGTCTCAAACAAGCCTGTCAAAGGATAAAATGCACCAGCAGCCATATTTCCTATCATATTTAAAGACTTCTAGAATTATTGGTTAACTAATTAGCGCGATCGCTCCCACCGTTCATTCAAAATTGGAGATTTTTTGATAGGAGCTGAGTGCGTATAAACTGAGTTTAACAAAGAGCGATCGCTTCTCACATCGCGTCAAAATTTAAGACTGATTGCTCAATGTTTTGTATAAATTTTTCCAGTTCTTCAGTAATGCCAAAGAGCTTATCCGCACGGATGAAAATTTCCCAGGCGCGAACGCACATGAAGCCGATACCAATCACTGCAAGAGGAATAGCAGCGTAACCAAGTAGAGCCGCAATTGGTGGAAAAATCATACAGATGACCATCAAAATAGCTGTAACTACACCACCAGCTAATCCAGCTTTTGCTGTTGCAACTGCAACGTTACGAATTAGCTCATCTTGCGTAATTTTTCCTTCAGCAAAGGACAGTGAATTTTCTAAAGTTGAGAAGACAAGCTCAATCACCGCTGCTACCAAAGCACCTTGAACAACGGCTCCAATTACTTGCTCTACACTTGCTTTGAAAGCTGCATCGCCAAGGACTTTACGTGCTGCTGCAAGTTCTTCAGGAGTCATATCAACTCCACCACGAGATCGGTTGATTCGGAAGTTCTCGAAGATGCCGTTTGAAGCTTCTTTTCCTCCACCGTTAACGTGTGCTTTTATATGGCTCCAATCCTTATCACTGCAAAACTCGCGAATCGCCTCATATCCTTGAGCGCGAATTTGTGCTGGAATCGTCTCATACACCTTGGCAGCTTCTTGAACATTACGAATGCCTTCGCGTACCCCAGCTCGGTGAAATTTCAGTTGTAAGTTGTGAGGTAAGTTCTCAAATTTAATATTATGAGCAACTTTGAATGCCTCTTGTGCAGCAATTGTTGCAGCGCCAGTAACGGCGCTAGAAGTTTGTTGAGCCTCAATAATTAAATTACTCGCAGCTTCTTGGGTTGTTGAGATCGCCTCTGATACTGCATTTTGAGTATTTGTAACAATCTCTGATGCTGTTTTTTGAAACGTAGAAGCTATGGAAGTGACTGAGTTGGAAACCTCTTGAATTGCACTATCTGTAGCCTCTTGGGTTGTTGAGATTGCCTCTGATACTGCACCTTGAGTATTTGAAACAATCTCTGAGGCTGTTTCTTGGAACCTAGAACTTACAGCTTCTATTTCCTGGATATTAATTTTAAACATTTATTCGTTAAGTAAAAAACTCAAGACAATTAATATGTATAACCAGTGCCTATACAATGCAGCTTAAATAAAAGAGGCGCGAACGCCTCTTTTATTCCCCTGAAATACTGGGAAATTTCACTCTAGCCTTGTAACATCCAACACGAGTTAACTATATTGAAAGCTACTATTTGTGAAACCGTCAAGAACAGCAAATCAAACTTCATTAAAACTTCTAAAATATTGAATTATGTACGGAAATTATCCGCCTAAGTAAAATTTCCGTGAAGCAAAGCTATCCCGCAGGGAATCGCCCATCTTCTCTTGTGCAAGGATAAGAGCGATCGCTATTTATCCATGTCTGCAATGCATGGAAGCGATCGCCCTTATATCGCGCTTATACCCACCAGGATAGGGCGGACAGACTTAGCACTCCAAGCTGATGTCGCAACAAGGAAAACACAGCCGCTTGCAAGGTAAGCTTTGCACTGCGATCGCGTATCCTGAGAATCTGCCCAAATTAATTTGTCGCCACCTTTGTTACGGTGCTACCTATTTTTCCTGGGTGAAGCGATCGCAACAGTAGGGACAGCAAATCCCTTGCTGATAATCAGGCGAAGTTTGATCCGCTTCGGAGATAGGATGACCGCAACGAGGGCACATTTCATGCGTTCCTATCTCCAAACCCTCGCGTACAGCAACCCGTTGATCGAAGACAAAGCATTCCCCTTGCCAGAGACTGTCTTCTGGGGAAACTTCCTCTAAATACTTGAGAATGCCGCCTTTGAGGTGATAAACCTCTTGGAACCCTTGAGCCATCATAAACGATGTCGCTTTTTCGCAGCGAATCCCGCCAGTGCAGAATAAAGCGACCTTTTTATGTTTGCTGGGGTCGAGGTTATTGCGAACATAGGTGGGAAACTGCCGGAATGAGGCGGTTTTGGGATTTTGCGCTCGTTTGAAGGTACCAATCGACACCTCATAATCGTTGCGGGTGTCTATAATCGTTACTTCAGGATCTGAAATCAGTTCGTTCCACTCCTGCGGACTGACATAAGTGCCAACGCGATCGCTCGGATCGATTTCCGGCAATCCCAAGGTGACAATTTCTTTCTTCAACCGCACCTTCATCCGGTCAAACGGCGGAGAATCGGCATAAGACTCTTTATGCTCCAAGTCAACTAGGCGCGGATCGGAGCGTAAAAATGATAAAACTGAGTCGATTGCTTCACGAGAACCCGCGATCGTCCCGTTAATACCTTCTGCTGCCAGCAGAATTGTCCCTCTAATACCCTGTCTTTTGCAGTGCGACAATAAGGGGTCTTGCTTATCGGCAAAATCTGGCAACTTGACAAATTTATAGAAAGCTACAACAACTTGGGTCATTTCCCCACTCAACAGCAATGAGTAAAAATGTTTTACGCTGGTTCATCACCTAACCTAACAGAGTAAGCTTCTGTGATGATATGCATCTAAATATTTCTTCCTCTACCCCCTTCCCTAATGGAAGCAGATGAGCTAATATAAAAAAAGTGTCTGAAGTTCCGACTTCAAGTTTGGGGGTTTAGCTCAGTTGGTAGAGCGCCTGCTTTGCAAGCAGGATGTCAGCGGTTCGAGTCCGCTAACCTCCATTTATTTTGTCGATTAACACATTATTTGTCGTCGTTAACAGATTAATGTCGTTAAACGACGTTGTAAACCAATTCGTGTCATTTAATTAATTCTGACAACGATGAACGCAGTCTTAGGACAGGTTGTTGGTTTTCGTCGCCGTAATGATGCGGAATTGCGCGATCGCGAAGTGAAGTACCTTGATATACCACCATTCTCTCTAAATTCTTCCTTCCGCGCTTCCATAGTATCGGTTACTGCAAGCAAGCCTCAATTGAGTCAAGAGAGTTACTCTCCGAGTTGAACAATCACCCTTGTTATCATGCCACCTAAAAAAGAAAATAATGGATGTGGATGTGCGAGTATTCCATTTTCATTAATCATCGTTTTGTTTGGGGTTGGTTATTGGGGTTTTAGGCAGCTAGATCGTCTAGATATAAGCCAATTTTTGCCTAATAATCAACAAAATAATCAACAACCAACGACTCCTATTTTGACCCCTGCGCCTAGCCAGGGTGTAACGGTTGTCAAATCGCCCCTTCCACAAGCGATTCCGACTGGCACACCAACAACAAAGCCACAAGTTATACCATTACCTGTTACAAATTCGCCCCTTCCGCAAGCGACTCCGACTGGCACACCAACAACCAAACCACAAGTTTCAGCATTACCTGTAACTTCCAAAAATTCGCCATCACCTCAAAATCCTTGGGAGAAAAAGAAAATAAGGGGAATTTATTTAAGTCGGTATCAAGTAACTAATAATGCTAACGAAAGAACGATTCGCGAACGAGTTCGTTATTATCGTTCTCAAGGAATCAATACAATTATTCATGGAGTGTGGGGGAATGGTTGCACGATGTATAACAGTGAGGTGATGCAGCAAACACTCGGATATAAAAGTTGTCCTAACCAATTTCAAGATCAATGGTTGGATTGGCTGATTGATGAGGCGCACAAGCAGGGAATGCAAGTTCATGCCTATTTTGAAAAGGGCATTAAAATTGATAAAAATAGCCCAATTTTCGACTTGGCAATTTCTAAACGATGGATTGTGCCTGGAGTTGACAAAACCTATGCTGGCATCGATCACTACTTACTAGATGTAGAACTCCCAGAAGTTGCTAACTTCTTCAAAAAGATATCAGTAGAATTTGTCAAAAAGTATCCAAACATCGATGCGGTTCAGTGGGATGATTACCTTGGTTATCATGCTGAATTACCTGGAAAAGTCGATCGCACCGCCCACTTGACTAATTTTGTGCGCCAAATGAGAGCTGATATGAAGAAAGCTAACCCCACGGTTAGTTTTGATCTTTGCCATCATAATCCTTATTGGGGTAAACGTTATTTTGCGGCTGATTGGCAAAATTGGAATGTCGATCGCGCTTTCATTCAAATTTATAACGATGCTAACTTCAACCAAGAACTAGATTACGCCGAAAAGTATGAGGGAGTAGCTATCTCAGATAAGCAGTTGTATCGCTTAAAAGAATTGGTTAATAACCCCAAAATTAAGAGTATTTTGGTTTTTCCCTCTTCCGGAAAACCAGAAGAGACTGCTGCTCTTCTCAAAAATGCTATTTCAGTCACTAAGTAGGGCAATGATTTCCGCAGTTTGCCTCTAACTTCTTGACGATACATGATTGAATAATTTAAGCTTTCTCAGCAGCCCCAAAACGGAAAACTGAGAGAATGTTTACCTAACGCCTGCTTCCAATGGTTCTGTAACTGTGAAAAGTAACGTAAGAAGCAGGTGCGATCGCCCTTCTTTCTGCCCAAGGATGATTGCGGATCTTCAATAATTTTAGGCCTAGAAGGACGCGATCGCATCTTTCTATAAATGTTTCAAAACGTGTGGGCAGAAGCCCACCATACAACAAAACTAGCTATTTCTTCCAGGGGAGTTTAGTCCCCATTTCAGTCAGCGCCGAGAAGATGAGATAGAAGACGAGTACGCCAACACCGGCAAGAAAAAGAACGATATCGTTGTCCATTCTGATAGCAGGGTAAATAGTAAGTACCAGAATCAATAATCGCAAAAAAGGTAACTCTAATAACTGCTTTAAGCTTTTCTTTTCACGGATAAAGTGTCCCGATGTCACATTCATTCGGTTAACCCCATAAACTAAGGATAGCCATGCACAGCTATACCAGTCATGCCAGAAGCTCAACTACCGAATATCGATCTCACACAAGAAAAAGTTTGGAAGCAGCTTGTCCTAAACGCACCTGTACTCTCAAGTAATACTTCTGCGTGGTCAGGTATTCACTTCGCGTATCATCGGCAGTCTGCTCACGAACTTCCGGAATGTTGCTTTGCCCAGCATATTATCACTATCTGTGTTGGGCAATTCGAGATAAGGCTAAAAAGAAATGGACACTGGCAAAGTGAGTACTATACAGAAGATGATGTTGGCATTTTTCCGGCAAATCAATCAGATTTAATCGCTAAATGCGATCGCAAAGCAGAGTTTATTAATCTTTATCTTGAACCCACGACATTTGCTCGTGTTGCTTATGAATCAGTTGATGCCGATCGAGTTGAGATTGTACCGCAATTCAAAATACACGATCCACTGATTCAGCAAATTGGGTTGTCACTGAAGACTGAACTTGAATCAAGTGGAGTAGATAGTCGTCTGTATGCTGAGTCTATGGCAACTGCTCTCTCGGCTCATTTGCTACAGCGATACTCTGTCAAGAGATCGCTCATGTCAGACTACACCGGGGGATTACCTCTTCACAAGTTAAGAGAAGCGATCGCTTACATCAACGACTATTTAGCTCAAGACTTGATGTTGGCTGAAATTGCCGCCACCGTTCAGATGAGTCCACATTACTTTGCCAGCTTGTTCAAACAATCTACCGGATTTGCACCACATCAATATGTAACCAAATGTCGGATTGAGAAAGCTAAATTGCTGCTAGCTAGGCAAGAGTTGACAATTGCAGAAATACTTCAGCAAGTAGGTTTTAAGAGTCAGAGCCACTTTACCAGAGTTTTTCGTCAATATACTACAACTACGCCAAAAGCCTATAGGGACGCTCTCTAAGATTTTTGGAAGATTAGAACATTTTCAGAAGAATAGGGAAGACAGCAATATCAAGCGATCGCTAAACTGAACAGCCATAAGCAAATAACTCGCTTTACATGGCAGCAGTGGAGTTTGTGATATGACAGGAATCAAGAAGAAACCCGATCTGAGCGATCCAAAACTGCGGGCAAAGCTAGCTCAAGGAATGGGGCATAACTACTATGGAGAACCAGCTTGGCCTAACGATCTGCTTTATATTTTTCCAGTAGTGATTTTAGGAACCATTGCATTGTGTGTAGGGCTGGCAGTTCTCGATCCGGCAATGGTAGGAGAACCGGCGAATCCTTTTGCGACCCCTCAAGAGATTTTGCCAGAGTGGTACCTCTATCCGACGTTTCAAATCTTTCGCGTTGTTCCTAACAAACTATTGGGAGTTGTACTCAATGCTTCGATTCCCTTGGGCTTAATCGTAATTCCTTTCATCGAAAACGTTAACAAGTTCCAAAACCCATTCCGTCGCCCAGTTGCCACAGTTGTTTTCTTAGTGGGTACCTTAGTTACACTCTGGCTAGGAATTGGTGCTACTTTACCGATTGACAAATCCCTGACTTTGGGTTTGTTCTAAAGTTGCTGAAGCGTGGCAGTTATTTCAAAGCGATCGCCTCCAGCACCGAAATCTAGCAGAGAAAGCGCGATCGCTTATTGTTCTAAACTTCCAAAGACTGGTATCTGTAAAAAACTGAGCGATGAGACTGAGTACTGAATTTCAGACTTTCAGAAGATTCAATCACTATCAGAGGATAGAGGCTACGGAGTCTTTGCTTTTTGTAAAGTAGGTGTCAGTCTAAAGTTTAAAAGTTACCAAAATCTATGGTAGTACCAGGCAAAGAAGGTTCAGGCACAGACCCAATGAGTGAAGCGATCGCTACAGCAATTCAGTTTGCTAAATTGGCTTCTGATACATTGCAGTCTACTGCTGAAAACGTTACTAGCACGACTACTGCCGTAGGAGAAACGGTTGGATCTGCGGCTGTGCGCTTCGTGGAGCAGGGAACGGAAAACGTCGGCAAAATCGTCACCCCAATCGCTGAAAATCCAGTCGTGAAGTTTGCTGCCAAGGTTCCAGGCATCAATTGGCTAACGACTGCATTGGGTCAAGTTGATGCCCAAAAAGCTCAGAATGAGGTAAACAAGCTCCGACAGGAATATCCTCTAGAAAGCTCTGAGCAGTTGGCTCACCGAATTATTGTTGACACTTCCCTGAAAGGCGGGGGAATTGGATTACTCACTAACTTCGTGCCTCCGATAGCGCTCACTCTGTTTGCAGTCGATGTGGCAGCGGTTACAGCGCTTCAAGCAGAGATGATCTACCGCATTGCGGCTGCATACGGTTTTTCGTTAGAAGATCCAACTCGACGAGGCGAAGTCCTAGCCATTTTCGGTTTGTCTGTTGGCGGTTCTGGAGTCCTGAAAGTTGGACTAGGCTTTATCGAACTCTTGCCTGTAATCGGTGCTGTCGTTGGAGCGTCGAATAACGCCGCATTGCTTTACTCGCTGGGATCTGTCGCCTGTCGATTCTACGAAGTGAAAAGAAAGTTCAAAGCTCAAGCTGAGGGGAATGGTGTTGGGAGTGTTGCTAGCTAGCTTCTAAAAGCGCTTGTTTGGTAAAGAAGAAAAGGTTTCATGACTCTCTTGGTTGGGCGATCGCAAAGTAGCGACCAACTTCAGCCGAGACAAACCTAACACCCGGCGTATTCCTTACCAATTAACGGTGCCAGATGCGATCGCCTCCAATTTCTGTGCATCAAGCACCGTAATTTTTCCACCCCGACTGTAAGCCATAACCGGCTTCAAACTTTTAAATAGTCGCACGCACTCCTCATAGGTAATACCAATACTGCGAGCCATTTGATAATAAGAAAGCTTCTCCTTCAAACACTGACCTTCCGCCGCTGGAGAGGTACCATATCGAGTTGCAGAATACTGAATCAATCTAGCTAAGCGCACAATTGCCCGCTCAGAAACCAATCCATGCACCGTTTCATGGAGTTGTTGCAGCCTAGAATTGAAAACCATCAGCATTCGTAAGGCAATTTCCGGGGTTTGCTGAATCGCTTCTAGCAGCGCATCTCTTTTTACCGTCAGAATCTGAGAATCACACTCAGCAGTGACGGTTGCTGGAGCAATTCCATCACCCAATAAGGCGGGAGCCGCAAAGATTTCCCCTGGTGGCAAAGTACGGAGAATCGTTTCCTTGCCGGTTATTGCCGTTTTAACGACTTGTAAGGAGCCGCTCAGGAGAGCATATAGCTTTGCAGGAAGGCGATCGCCTTCCTGCATGACAATCTCTGTTTGGCTGTAGTGCTGCACCTGCGTGTGGGGTTGTAAACGCTCTAATTCTGGCAAAGTTAAGTCTACAAAAACCAAAATCCGAGAAAGTTGTTCGACCGTTGCCTGCATTTTTTCTGAGCTTTAAGAAGACGATAAGACGACAAGAAAATCATGGGAGCATTCCCACCTAATGTATGCGCCCACACCCTTCAGGGCGAGGCTGGCGCGTGCAAAGGTTGCCGGGAGCAGCCTGAAGAATTTTAGCCTGCCGGGAGCAGGCTTCGTTTATGTAGCGCCACGCTTCAGAGTCAGGTTTCCCAGTTTTATCCAATTTTTCTCTAGCCGTGAAAGCGAGTTAAAAAAGTTTTTGCCTTGACAAAATGTAGTCATAATGAGTACGCTTAATAGAAGTTCATCATTCAGATCGCTTGTAGTCAAGGAGTGAAATTCATGTTTCCCAATCGAGAAGGACAAAAAGTTCCCAACGTCACCTTCCGCACTCGCCGTGACAACGAGTGGGTGAATGTGACGACTAACGACTTATTTGCTGGGAAGACAGTGGTTGTTTTCTCGCTACCGGGTGCTTTTACTCCGACGTGTTCATCAACCCATCTCCCTGGCTACAACGAGTTGGCTAAGGTCTTTCATGAAAATGGCGTTGATGACATTCTCTGTATTTCTGTCAATGATGCCTTTGTGATGAATGAATGGGCTAAATCCCAAGAAGCAGAGAATCTAACTCTGCTTCCCGATGGGAATGGTGAATTCACCGAAGGCATGGGAATGCTGGTTGATAAAGCTGAGTTAGGCTTTGGGAAGCGGTCGTGGCGTTATTCCATGCTGGTGAAGGATGGCACGATTGAAAAGATGTTTATTGAGCCAGTTGTGGAGGGAGACCCCTTTGAGGTGTCTGATGCCCAGACAATGCTCAACTATATCAATCCTGAGGCAGCAAAGCCTCAGATCGTTTCCCTGTTCACAAAAGTAGGTTGTCCTTTCTGCTCTCGTGCAAAGGTGATGCTGAAGGAGCATGGGTTGGATTACGAAGAAATTGTCTTAGGCAAAGAAATTACTACTCGCTCTTTACGGGCTGTCACAGGCGGAACAACGGTTCCCCAAGTATTTATTGATGGCAAGTTGATTGGGGGTTCTGAGAAGCTAGAAGCTTACCTCAGTGCTAGATAGAAGAAGGCAAAAAACAGCCAGTCACCTCAAGTAAGCGATTCTGTCCTTAACTGAGTCCTTAACTGAGGAAAGAGCGATCGCTTCTAGATTTTGTCCTAGGCGCGATCGCTCTCGCATTTATGTTGGTTAGCGATCGCTTCGGGAAGAGTAACGTGATGTGAATGCGAGGGTTTACCTACACCAAAACCCCTGAAAGCTAACGATAACTTGTTAGAGTAAACAATAAGGGGTTAGGAAATTAGGATATGGATACACAATTCCAACACCGGATGTTACCTCAAGCGACCCATGACGAGTTAGCACGCCAAAACTTTGTCAATAGCTTAAAAGGCTACCTGACCAGTCAGATTACCCCAGGAAATAAAGCAATTTACGAGAAGCGGCTTAAACCGCAGTTTGAGCAGGAGCATCAGCGATCGCCTCAAGATCGGCATGAAGTTCGCCGTCTGATGCAGCACGAACCCTATTACCGAATGTGGGGTGCATTGCGGCGTACCACTCAAGAAATGATGTGGGATTCAGTCAATACTAGCGTCGATCGGCAGCTTGCCGATTTGATTGAGCAGGCGCAGGACAAGGTTACCCCTTTGGGTTCTTTAACCTTAAATGCAGATTTAAAAATACCCGCCTATCACACCGCAGTCGATATTCACTGTATGCCGGGTGGGTACCATAGCGAATATACCGAAAACGACATCGCAGCAGGGGCTGTCTACGATCGCGGCGTTTACGTTTATGTAATGGGTCGTCTAGGGCCAATGAATGACGACTTAGGGCAGTCTGTGGTTCGCAATTACTTACAGCCGCAGCATCCCAACTTCCGTCCTCGAAAAATTCTCGACATCGGATGTTCCGTCGGTCACAGCACGCTTCCTTATGTGGATGCTTACCCAGAAGCTGAAGTTTATGCGATTGATGTAGCGGCACCGATGCTGCGGTACGCTCATGCAAGAGCGGAGGCTTTGGGTAAGCGAGTACACTTCTCGCAGCAGAATGGTGAGTCTACAGATTTCCCCGATGAGTCGTTCGATCTGATCGTCTCCCATATTTTGTTGCACGAAGCATCGCCACCAGCGATCGCGAATATTCTGCGCGAATGCTATCGACTATTAGCACCGGGTGGACTGATGGTTCATGTGGAAGCTCCCCTTTATCAAAACATGGAACCCTACAGCGCCTTCATGTTTGATTGGGAAACGCAAAATAACAACGAACCTTGGTGGAGTGCCATGCGCGATCTAGACTTGGTAGCGCTGACTAGCCAAGCTGGTTTTGAAGCAGATAAAATTACCCCAACTGTTGCTGCTACAGGTGGCTGGAAAGGCACATCCCAAGGAGGCGGTTTTGGCAGTCGGGGCAATTGGTTTCTCTTGGTTGCCAGTAAATAAGTCACCAGTGATTAGCGATCGGTCATCAGTGATGAGTGAGTAACGACTGACTAAAGACTCGTCATTAGACTTCTGGTAAAAATCATCAGATGGTTGATTTGATTGGGTAAAAAAGAAGGAAAAAATAGTTACTTTAACCTTTCCCCGACTTCTATAAAAAGTCTATTTCCAGCATTTTTTACCCATTTGTCAAAAACGACGAAATACAAATAAAGTTATTCAAGAGAATTTGTAGTAATGGCAAAAAAAGCTAAGGGAAAAAAACCTATTTATTTTGAAAATCCCGAAAGCGACAAGTTACTGGCAATGGTTTTGGCGCTAACTGGGGAAGTCTCTGTTCTACACGAACGTCTCGATACAGTTGAACGGTTGGCTCAAACAAAAGGTCTGATTTCGGTTGAAGAAATTGAGAATTACCAGCCAAGTGAGCAGGTAGAACAAGAGAGAGAACAGTGGCGACAAGCCTATCTCGATCGAATTCTACGGGTTGTCAAAGAGGAACTGGATACATTAACTGAATAAGCAGAATATAAAAGTCACAAATCCTAAATTTATAGATTGAGATTGAGCAGATTTAAACTTGTTCCAGGTATCTTGATGATGAAACGTTGGTTGAACTGGGTTGTATTTGGCACTAGCCTACTGGTGACGCTGCCGCTAGGAGCGATCGCTTCTGCTCAAAGTGTCATTAACAAAGCCACTTGCACCTACAATGGCAAGCCACTTTACGGCAAAATAAAAATTGTTGAAAGCTTGCCAGATATCAAGGTAAAGATTGTCTCATCCTCTCCGGATTTAATCGTCGAACCTGTCACCGCTTTTCCCCAACGGTGCGGTCAGTGGCAATTTGTTGAGTCTTTTCCCGATCTCAAGGTGCAGATTGTCGAGAATTTTCCCGATATCCAGATTCAGTTTGTCAATAGCTTTCCTGGTGTTCGTTAAGAAACTAACGCGGCGTGCAACTCTCTGTATTTCTGCCTCCCTTGCCAAGGGAGGTTAAGAAAAAGTTGCACACCGCGTAAACTAAGAATTAAAAATTGAGGCTTTTTAATTTTTAATTGTTCCCTAGCCTGGATATTGTGCTTGCCAGCGTCGCTGGGGACCCATGTCCAGATGCAGCATATAGGGCACATACATATAGGTCGCTAAACCGCCTTCCCACCAATCCAGCATCTTTGCGAGCTGTCGCCCGGTGTAGCCCTCCACCCTAAAATCAACAGCACCGCCCGTCATCGGTTGATTTTTGGACGCGCCATGAACCTTAGCCCCAAAGGGTTTGTGATGATACCAACTGGTGATCAGGAAAGGCTTACCAATCTGGTCTCTGGCAACTTGTAGCTGCTTGGCAAGAGCGATAATATTCTCCACGACTTCTAGATTTTCGGGGAGATGGCGATCGCCATTAGGAATCGCGTCTGCCCACGTCAAGTCACCACCCGCAATGATCGGATCGTTCAGATGAATTTCTGACGAAGACGAATAGGTTGCCAAAGCCAACGGTTGACTACTTTTGAGTGTCAGTTTCTCCATCGCCTCCGGGGCAAGATCGGGGCTTGGGCCATTTAATAAAGCTTGGTGAAACTTCTCTAACTGCTCTGGGTGATTATCTTTGAACCATTGCTCAAGCTCATCAATCGCTTGATTTTGATGCTCTAAATTCTGATAAAACTTAAAGGCATTTGTTAGTTTGAACTCCATATCGGTCGCTCCCTCCAGCGGGCAATTCCCTAAATACCAGCCTACCGCGCAACCTGTACCACTATTCTCTTGTTTCCCAGCTGTAGGTCAGGGAAAACCCGCTCTGGAAGATTATAGAGACTTTTATAAAACTGGCATCTGCTCTTGTAGAACAGCTGCCTCCTCCTTAAGAGGTAACTTTTCTCGGGGTTGCGGGGATGGATGAGCGCCAAAACTGGTTAAAACACTTTCCAAAGTTGGCAGGCATTGAGTCACCTTCTTTGCCCGAATGATCCCGTCCCAAACTGGCTCCAACTTCTTCCACGCCCCAGCATAAACCAAATGCCGCATCCGGTCAGACCAACGATCCTTAGCCCAAGCACCTTGGAAAATATTACTCCAACGGTAAAAATCTCGATACGCTTGCCAGTAGCCTGCCTCTAGCACCTCCGGCGTCATCTTAGTTGGCTTGTAGACAACATGACGAGTATCGTATAAATCCCAGTTGGAATGAGTAATTCGTCCCTGCGCTGCCATGCGTTTGTACAAAGCAGTATCGGGATAAGGCGTCAAAATGTGAAACGTGGCAGTTTCTAGCCCTTGCTGCACCGCCCATTCAACGGTGCGCTCAAACACGGTTTCATCATCGTCATCCATGCCAAAAACGAAGCTAGCATTCACCATCACGCCCAAATCCCGCAAACGGCGAATCGCAGCGCTGTAATCTCGATTAAGATTTTGATATTTATGCTGTTCTTTGAGATTCGTCGGGTTAAGGGTTTCAAAGCCAACAAACAAGCTGCGTAAGCCACATTCGACTGCTTTTTCCAACAATCCCGGCTGCAAGATAGATTGTACCGTTGCGGCTGCTTGCCACACGCGCCCCATCCCCTTCATCCCCTCAAACAACGCGGCGGCGAATTCAGCGTTGCCAAACAGATGATCGTCGAGAAAATAAAGATGATGCCCTGGTAGCCGCTCAATTTCAGCCAGTGCATCGTCTACAGGTTGCGTATAGAAAGATTTACCGCCTTTAAAGAAAGCTTCTTTGTAGCAAAAATCGCAGGTGTGAGGACAACCCCGCGAAACGACAATGGAGTTCGGAATTAGGTAAAGATGGCGTTTAATTAAGTCGCGGCGAATGGGAGGAACGCCGAGGAGCGATCGCAGCTTCGACTGATACACTTTACCAGGGTGTCCCGCCCGGAAATCCTGGAGAAATTCAGGCCACGTATCCTCACCAGGGCCAAGAAAAATGGTATCCGCATGAGTCGCAGCTTCGTCTGGAAGTGAGGTAACGTGCAATCCACCCAGACAAATGTATGCGCCTTTTTTACGGTAATGGTCGGCTAATTCGTAAGCTCGGTAAGCTGAGGTGATATAAACCTGAATCACCACTAAATCTGGCTCATCATCTAAATCCAGTCGCTCAACGTGTTCGTCTTGCAGGATAATTTCATCATCTTCGCTGAAAAAACTGGCAATCGTCGCTAATCCCAGTGGCGGAAACAGCGAATATTTAATCGGTCGCCAGTGGGGGCTGAGGGCTTCAGTCAAAGCCGGTAAAATCATTTTGACCTTCATTCAGAAAGCTCCTGCGACGATTGGTAGGTTTCTGGGCACCGATTCTAACCGGCAATCTGCTTAACAGTCGCTTACGATGACGATAGTCAGGTTAATTCTTCATATCTATGACAATTGCTCAACTATTCAACGGCGCGAATCTGTTTGTTCTGCCTTTCTGGGCGCTAATGATTTTCCTACCCAACTGGGGCGTGACGAAGCGGGTGATGGAATCTTATCTCCCCTTTGTAGCTTTAGCAGCTTTATATGTGTATTGGTTTTTTACATCGATTACCCCAGAATCTGCTCAAGCCATGTCCAATCCTCAGCTAGCGGATATTGCTCGATTCTTTGCAGACGAAAAAGCTGCTGCGATTGGGTGGGTTCATTTTCTGGTAATGGATTTGTTCGTTGGTCGTTACATTTACTGGGAAGGACAGCGTACTGGTGTCTGGACAATCCACTCGCTGGTGCTGTGCTTATTTGCAGGGCCAATGGGACTGTTGTCTCATATTTTGACAAAGTGGGTGACAAATAAATTTTTCTTTCCAACTGGAACCGATTCCGTAGCTGCCTCGACTCCAACTTCACAGGCGTAAGAGAATTTTGGATTTTGGATTACAATCTAGCGGTGTAAAAAGGTTAGTTTTAACATTTGCACGAGTCGTAAATTGTCAATCTAAAATTCGCAATCAATTCATTATCAAATAGAGAGAATAGATGTATGCGTACCCTAGCGGTTGACATTGGCGGCAGTGGCATCAAGGTGATAGTCTTAGACGAAGCTGGAGAGCCACAGACCGAACGTAGTCGAGTAGAGACTCCAGCTCCAGCCAAACCGGAGCCTGTGATTGATGCGATCGCAAGTCTTGCTGCCGCAGCAGGTGAATTTGACCGCGTATCTGTTGGTTTTCCGGGTGTCGTGCGCGACGGGGTAACGAAAACGGCGGTTAATCTAACTCCAGAGTGGATTGGATTCGATCTGGCAACCGTGCTAGGCGATCGCTTGGGCAAGCCGGTACGGGTGGCAAATGATGCCGATATTCAGGGAATGGGAGCAATTTCCGGGAAGGGTGTTGAGTTGGTCATTACCCTCGGCACCGGCTTTGGTTCCGCCTTGTTTGTAGACGGGACACTGGTACCCAATCTGGAACTGGGTCATCATCCGTTTCGCAAAGGAGAAACTTATGAAGAGCAGATGGGGCGGGCTGCTTTGGATAAAATCGGGAAGGAAAAATGGAATAATCGTCTAGAAAAAGCGCTTGCATCTCTTCAGCATTTGTTTAATTACGATTCCCTTTATATCGGCGGCGGCGAAGCGAAAAAGATAACATTTGAGTTACCGTCAAATACGAAAATCGTGCCCAATGTGACAGGTTTATTGGGTGGAATTGCTTTATGGCGGGATTAGAATGAATTAGAAATGTAAAATTAAAAAAGAGTCTTTTTGCATTTAATTTTACATTTTTAGTTTTTAATTGGAGATCGCTATGGTACAAGCTCCTGCACCCATTTCTGAGGTTAAAACCCCAGGCTATACGACTGAATTGAGCGAACTCGCGATCAACCTGATTCGGAAAGCTGGGTGCGAGTACGGAGATGTCCGCTTTTGCTCCTACCGAACTCAGAATCTTTATGCACGCGATCGCTCTTTGAGCAATTTGTCAGACAATGTCAATTCTGGTTTTGGGGTGCGGGTGCTGCTAGATGGCGCTTGGGGTTTCGCTGCCAGCCATAACAAAACTCCGGCAGAAGTTGCCAGAATTGTTGCCTTAGCGGTAGACATCGCCAAAGCCAGTCGCCTTTCCCAACTAACGCGGGTGCAGTTAGTTCCTGTTGAAGCGCACCGGGATACTTACATCACTCCGATCCAGATTGACCCCTTTACGGTGCCAATTGCTGAAAAGGCAGAACTGCTGCTGAATGTGAACGAGCAGTTGTTGAATTATGGCGATCGCGGCATCAAAAAAGCCTATTCTTACCTCAGCTTCAGCCGCGAAGACAAAACCTTCGCTTCTACAGAAGGCTCTCTCATTCACCAAACAATCTACCGTAGCTATCCGGGATTTGGCTGTACAGCGATCGCTAATGGCGATGCTCAAAGCCGCAGCTACGAACGCCCACCTTTGAATATCGGTTATGAGCATATCGATAAATCAGATATCCTTAGCCAAGTCGAGCGGGTTGCCGAAGAAGCGATTGAGAAAGTTCACGCGCCTGTTGGCCCTTCTGGGATTCGTTCTACATTAATTCTCAAGCCGACTAACTTGTTTTTGACCATTCACGAATCAGTCGGACATCCTACAGAACTCGATCGCGTGTACGGCTACGAATCCAACTTTGCAGGCACTAGCTTTGCCACAACTGATAAATTAGGCAAACTGCAATATGCCGCACCTTGGGTGAATTTTAAATGCGATCGCACCCAGCCGGGAGGACGCAGTACCGCAGGCTACGACGATGAAGGAGTTGCTTCACAAGATTGGTATGTTGTCAAGGATGGCATTTTAGTAGACTATCTCACAGACCGCGAAACTGCCCATCGACTTGGACGCCCCAGCAGTAACGGTTGCGCCTATGCTGATAGTTGGTCAAGCGTGCCGATGGTTCGCATTCCTAATTTAGGGCTAGAACCAGGGCCAGAGGGAGGCAGCCATACCGCCACTTTAGCCGAGATGATTGCTGACACCGAAGACGGGATTTTAATCGACGGAATTGGTAGTTTCTCCATCGATCAACAGCGCCGCAATTTCCAATTTGGCGGCGATGCTTTCTGGAAAGTCGAGAAAGGGAAAGTTGTAGGGATGCTCAAAAATGTTACCTACCATTCAATGACAACTGACTTCTGGAATAGCGTGGATGCAGTTGGTTCCGCCTCAGAATGGATGCAGTGCGGTGCTAACAATTGCGGTAAAGGCGAACCGATCCAAATTGCCCAAATGACTCACGCCTGCGTACCCGTGCGAGTGCGCGATATTCAGATTGGCAGTTCCTCGTAATTTGAAATGGAGATGCGATCGCATCCCTATCATCTTCAATTTCTAAGGCGATCGCTATCTTCCTACAGAAAAAGTAGATTATTTTTTCTAATTTTAGATAATTTAACAGCAAAACTCCCGAAAACTCTGCCAATAATTTAATAATTTTGCTCTGAATGAATCGGTGCTAGCGATATTTCAGAACTAGCCATATTATTAATTTCTGGAAGAGCAGATAAAACTGCCGAGATAAATTTTTGAAATAAACGTTTAAATTCCTCTGGTGCGATCGCATCCAGCATCCAATGATGAACTGCCACCAGCAGATCGCTATCGCCGACAACTGCGATCGCAAAACTCAGACTAGAAACCTGTTCGGCATAAAATTGCCTGTGCAATAAAGCGTCTAAAAATTCTCGGCTTAGTTGACCGTGAACCGCTGCTAAAGGTGATAACAAAGTAAAAAATTCACCCGTTTTTGCCATTCTTATTTCTACCTGCAACTGTCCTCCCGACAACTTAACGATTGAAGGAGGAAAGGGGAGCGAAATAGTGCAGCCACCCGATTCATTTAAAATTAATTTAGATGAATTATCTGGTTTACTTATTGCTGCTAAACCAGCATTTACATCGTCTTTCAGCAAAATTTTGACCTGAATAAAATATAGTTTTCCCTACTATTTACAGCAGAAAAAGCAAATTCAAATCATTAAGTAGAGATGCGATCGCTAATCGAACGAACCTACCTACCCCTACGCCTTCTAGAGTTATTACCCATTTGCTCTAATTCTGCTAACCTTTCGGGATCAATATTAGATAAAGCTTGGTTAGCTTGCTTGTCTTGGATATCTTCCCGTCCGCTTAAGTCTTCAGCAATTTTATCGCTAACAGCGGGAACATAATTCCCGACAAAACCATGTCCCTTAGTTTTACCCACGCTATGAACTGTTGATTTAGCGTGTCCTCCGGTACCAATAGCAGAGTCTATCCTGCTACCAATATGGCTATAAGTCCCGACGGCAAAACTAACTGGGTCAAATCCACCCACATATAGGTCGGTTTTTAATATTGAAGACGGATGCTGTACAGCATTTCCGGCAAAAATTAATTGGATATAAGTATTCATATCCTCCTTAGCGCGATCGCTAGCCATCCTCTTAGCGGCTTCCTCTCGCGCCGCTGCCGCTAACATTTCTGGGTCTATACCTAGTCCCATATCATTTTCTTGATAGAACAGAGCAAAATCTTGATAGATTTTGAGAACTGCGGGGTCTTGTCTTGCTAATAATAGATATTCTTGTTTCAAAACTTCGTGTACATTTCTAACTGCATTGTCAGTTTTAATCGTTCCTCGGCTGTGAGCAGAAACAGTAACCCGTGTTTTGCGGCGCACCGCATCTAGCATGATTTCTTCCTGCTTCTCTGTTGCTTCGTCGTCAACTTGGACTTTTCCTTTGAGGCAGTCAATCAGATCGGCTACCACACCACCCCGTTGAGCGCTATAGGTGTAAAGAACATCTATGGCATTCTGTCCTAATGCGGCATCGTCTTGAGCATCTAGCGCTTCGTTGACTGATTCTTGCAATGCTGCGGCGCTTAAAAGTCCCGATTTTGGCGCTACTTGCATACCATTGATATGAGTGACAGAGGGGTACCAATCTCCTAGAGAGACGGGTTGTGGATAGGGTGCTACGCGAGGTGCTTTGCCGTTAAAACCAGTCACCAAACCCATTGCGAAATAAACGACTTTCCCATTTCCTAATTGCGTGCGCTTAACCTCCTCAATTATCCGATTTGGCGATCGCCCTGACACTCGATATTGCTTGCTGTCAAAATCACTAAAATTGCTGCCTTTGCCAACACTTTGTTTCTCAGCAGAAAAAGCTCCACTTCGGCTTCTTCCTTCCGCTGGAGCCTGCTGGTCATTATCTTGAAGGTTCAGGCTAATTTCTGTCTGCTGTTCTATAACTTGGTCGCGCAAGCTAATAACGCCCGATCTTCTAGGATGCAGATCTGAGAATTTATCTAGACAGCGATCGATTGCCTCTAATAACTCACCCAGCAGAATGCTATCTGCACCTGCCTGTTGTACTTTCTTCAGTGCTTCATCAACTTTTTTTAGTTCGGATGGACGACGGGAGAAGGAAACCGAAGTTGCTGCTTGAAACGCTTTCACTCCCATAATTTCTTTTGCTTGAATGAGTGGCAGTTCCCCAGTCTGCGTATCATTCAATCTCATGATTTGAGAGCCAGGGGACAATTCAGATGATTTCTGTATTTGCCGCTGTACCTGACCCCCATTCTGCTGCACCACATGAGTTAACTCGTGCGCCAACAATTCTTGTCCCCCGCGGCTCCCTGGATTGTATTCCCCCTGCCGAAAAAAGATATCTTGACCCGTAGTGAAAGCTTTGGCTTGAATTGATTGATTTAGCTGGTGAGATTGGGCATCAGTATGGATTTTGACACTGCTGAAGTCTGCGCCAAATGCCTTTTCCATTGGTTCTCGGATGCTTTCCGAGAGGGATTGTCCGCTACCTTTGGCTTGTTGGATGGATGTTTCCAGATCCGCTGTTGCAGCCATTCCATCCGCTCCAGACTGACGCTGCACTATTGGCTTCATCTGGAGTTCGTCTTCTTCATCGAGTTGGGGCGTATCTTGCCGCTGGATGCTGCCTTCTGGTTTCTGCTGGAGTTTTTCCTCCTCATCCATCTGGGGCATTTCGTCTCGCTGGACAGTTTCACCCGAAGCTGACTGTTTAGGCGCAGGTGCGTTATTAATCTGACTCACGACTTGAGCCGCTACTCGATCTGCCTCTTGTTCGTACCGATCCCCTGGTTCTCCAATCGTCAGTTTTGCCTGAATTGGTTGGGGTGTCGATATTTGGCGGGGAGCAAATAGGTTGGGGATTTCTAATAAGTTAATGCCTTGGCGTTGCGTACTTTCTCTTTTCTGCTGCCAAAAGGCATCCATCTTTGCCTGTAATACCGTTAGTCGTTCCTGTCCCTCTGGCGTTATGCTGCCGTGTTTTGCCTGTATTTCTAGTCCCGTCGCCTCAAACTTATGCTGGTCAAATGCTTGATTTTCTATTTCCTGCTGGGTAGGAGGCAGCTGCGAATCAGGTTTTGGTTGGATTGCAAAAGGGCGCGACTGAATGCTGTGGCTGTTTTTCTGGCTAGAAGCGGGATTCCAGGAGGAAATTTTTCGCATTCTCTCGTAGGTCATATTTCGCCTCTATGCCAGGGTTGCAAAATAATATTGTTTCTTGTCAATATTATCTTTAGTTCCCTGTTTTAGCATAAATGTAATATTTTGTAACCGGAGTAGAGCAAGCTGGGATAACCTATTGAGATGTAAACCTAGAAAACTCACGTACATCAGAACTACTGACTGTTGCAGCGTTGCTGAATTTACGAATAATCTGGCACTCTGGAATAGAGCTTTTAATTATTTTGTTAATTGGCATTTGAAAAGCCTCGCACCCGAAATCTAAACGCGATCGCATCGCTTCATCCCACACTCAACCATCCACAAATCTCAGGATTATCGTGACTCTAGCAACAGCACCCAGTTTAATCAGTAAAGATCGGGCGATCTCTCTATTAGAAGAAGTTATTAAACAGTCGGAAGCCGAGGAGGTATTTGTCAGTCTCAGCACTGGTGAAGAATCCCTCAGCCGCTTCTCGGAAAATCAAATTAGCCAAAATATTAGTAGCACTCAGTTTAAGCTCACCATCACCAGTTACTTCGGACGCAAGAGTGCCTCTAGTTCTACGACAGATTTAGATTCAGATGCGATCGCATCTGCCATCAAACGCTCGGAAGAACTTGCCCGTTTCGCCCCAGAAGATCCGGAGTGGGTGCCACTGCTAGAACCTCAAGTTTACGAAGAGCGCACCCCAGCCTTCGATCGGGCAACGGCAACCCTTTCACCGCTAGCACGGGGCGAAATTATCCAGCGTGTCTGCGCCATGAGTGCGAAGGCGGGAGTGGATGGTTCGGGAACGTTGAGTACAGAGACGAACTTATATGCGATCGCAAACTCGCGGGGACTACGCGCCTGCAATCAAACTACAGAGGCAGATTTCAGCTTTACAGCTCGAATTGGCGATGGTTCCTCCTGGTGTAATCGCTCCGCGTGGGCGCTTGAACAGTTGCCAATTGAGGAATTAACCCAGCAGCTAATTGAGCGGGCAATCAAGTCGCGCCAACCCCGCGAAGTCCATCCTGGCGCGTATCCAGTTGTCTTTGATGGAGCCGCTTTTGCTGCTTTGCTCCCTTGGATCGTCTGGAATTTGGATGCACGCGCAGCAGATGAAGGGCGGTCGTTTATGTCTCGCACTGATGAGTCAGGCAAACCCGCTGGTAACCGTTTGGGCGAAGCAATGTTTAGCCCCATCGTACAAGTACAGCGAAATGCCGCTCATCCTCTGTTGCAGTTAGGTACTTTCTTTGGCGATGGATTAAGCAATGACTACAAAGAAGTCATTCAGGACGGCATCCCTCAAACGCTTTCCTATAGCCGCTACTGGGCGGCACAGCAGGGCAAAAAGCCGACAGGCGCGATGTATCCAATTGTGATGACTGGCTCAGATCGAAGTCTAGCTGACCTAATCGCCCAGACAGAGCGAGGAATTTTGGTGAGTCGGGCTTGGTACGTGCGCTATGTGAATCCTCGGTCATTAGTCGTAACGGGAATGAGTCGTGATGGCACCTTCTGGATCGAGAATGGTCAAATTGCTTACCCGATTAAAAACTTGCGCTTTAACCAGAGTTTGCCTGAAATGCTGCGGGATGTGGATGCTCTGAGTACAGTCCAACGCTACGGCAGCAGTGTTGTGCCTGGGGTACGAGTGGGGGTGTTTAATTTTAGCAGCGTGACTGACAGCGTTTGATTTATAGGGGTTCTGGGCAGCAGTTTAGAAGCCAAAAAAAGCAGCCAGAGGAATAACGCGCGATCGCAAAGTATATCGCGCCGATGATTCGGTTCCTTGTGTTTGTCGCCTAAATGTCCGCTAAACCATCAATATCAACCGTTTCTAGTTAATATTGAAATTCGCAGACATTCTATCAAAGCCGAGTTTCAATTTGACCTTGTCCCACCTCAATTTTTATGACCCCGAACAGCGCCCCTGGCCCAATTCCCGTCTCGATTGTGCCAGCATCATTGGACATACTACTCCCACTAGCACCCGCCTGTGGTTCCGGGCGTCTTCCCCTGGAGATTACTGGCTAGTATTTTCTCGCCATCGAATTCCTACCAATGGCACTCCGGAGATAATCAACGACGAAAAAGGGCATTGGTTGCGATTAACCTCTCCAAGTATTTCCCAAGAAATTTATAGCGTTACTCTTGTCCCACTCCAACTCAATCAAGAGCATGACTTAACAGGTGTAGTAGACCTAAAAAATCTCCAACCCGATACTCGCTATTATTACGCTCTATTTCACTTGGATAGAGAAAAACCCTGGGAATTGGGCAACGAACAAAACCTGTCATTTCAAACCTTTCCAGAACATCCCACAGAGGTGAATTTTGGGATGTTCAGTTGCCATATGCCTTACGACGAGCATCAGCTCCTCAATTTGGAAATGTGGGACAAATTTAAGCAAGAATTATTGGATACAAATGCAAATTTTTTGATAGGTACTGGCGACCAAGTATATGTGGATGGAGAAGGAAATAAACAATTAAATATCTGGAGCTGGTTAAAGAAGAACAAAAAACAAAACCCTTCTAAAACCGATATGATTTCCTGGTATCGAGATATCTATCGGGGTTATTGGGGCATCCCCCAGGTACAACAACTTTTTAAAACTTTTCCCACGTATATGATATGGGATGACCATGAAATTATGGATGGCTGGGGTTCTTATACACCCAATGAATTAGCCGCACAGCTAGATACTTCATGGCAGTTACGAAATACTCAAGAACATTTGCGGCTAGCAAATGAAATGTTTGAGGCTGCTAAGCAAGTTTATCAAGAATACGAACATTCTCATAATCCTCCTACAGATACCAGTATTGATCAATTTGACTATCAGTTCAATTGTGGATTCTGTAGTTTTTATGTATTAGATATGAGGGGACATCATGATTATAATCGGCAAGAGCTGCGTCTTTTAGGTGCCGAGCAGTGGAAACGTTTTGACGGTTGGCTAAATTCCCAATATGATTCTGAATCCCGCGTTTTATTTATTGTGTCGCCAGTTCCAGTCGTTCACTTTAAGAGCTTTGCTGTTAATAATTTAGACATCCCCTATTGGAAGTACACTGATGATTTACGAGATCATTGGGATCATAAATCTAATTGGGCAGAACGAGACCAACTATTGAAGAAGGTTTTTGAGATTTCACAAAAAACCAAGAAACCTATAGTATTTTTGAGCGGAGATGTACACATGGGAGCCGCTTTCAAGTTATCCCACGAGGAATCTCCATCGGCTAAAGTGTTTCAGCTTACTTCTAGCGGTATCGCCTATGCATCTTTAAGTAAATTTGCTATGAACATATTACAAAAGATAGTCATTGATGAAAATTTTATTGAAAGTAATGAAACTAAAATTCCCTACAAAATAGAAAAAATATATGTATGTACTAAAAATAATTTTAGCTTGCTTCATGTAAAACAACTTGCCGATGGAGAGTTATCTATTATTTTTGATTTGTTTAGTATTGACTACGATAATAAAACTTTTGATAGAGAAAGAATCGAGTTAAACAAGGTTTCATAGAAGTAGCGACTTGTTTAAATTAACGCCGTGGTTTAGCGTTTCCAAAACATTCTGGAGACGCTAAAAGCGTGTTGTTGAGACACAATGATAAAAATAATTAAAGGAAAAGAAGGTTAGCTTTATCTGAAAAGGATTGGTTTTCGATATCATTACATCAACGACATTTTCCATCAGATAGATATGTTTGAAGAATTATTTACAACCCCTACCGAGACTAATCTTGACTTAGCGATCGCTCGTCGTCCCCGGAAGGGAGTCATTATTGGTGCAGGTCAGGTAGGAATGGCTTGCGCTTACTCAATCCTGATTCAAAACACCTTGGATGAAATGGTGATTGTTGATGTTAATCGAGAAAAGCTAGAAGGGGAAGTCATGGATTTAGTCCACGGGCTACCCTTTGTCGAACCCAGCCTAGTACGAGCGGGAACCCTAGAAGATGGGGAAAATGCCGATATTGTAATTGTCACAGCGGGAGCAAAACAAAAGCCTGGAGAAAATCGGTTAAGTTTGGTGCAGCGCAACATCGAAATCTTTAAAAATTTGATTCCAGAAATCGTGAGATGTTCTCCAGGAGCGATTCTCTTGATCGTCTCGAATCCAGTAGATATCATGACCTATGTTTCCTGGAAGCTTTCTGGGTTGCCTAGTTCTAGTGTGATTGGTTCGGGCACGGTGTTAGATACAGCTCGTTTTCGCTATCTGTTAGCCCAAAAGTTACAAGTTGACCCGCGTAGTTTGCACGCCTATATTATTGGGGAACATGGAGACAGTGAAGTTCCCGTTTGGAGCAAAGCCAATATTGCGGGAATGAATTTATTAGATGTTCATGACAATAATGATTTAACGAAAACTGCACAAATTGACGAGATTTTTCAACAGGTCAAGAACGCCGCCTATGAGATTATCCAACGCAAAGGAGCAACTTGCTACGCGATTGGTTTAGGGGTTACTCAGATTGTGCAAGCAATTTTACGCAATCAAAACCGAGTTTTGACTGTTAGTAGTTTGATAAATGGTCTTCACGGAATTAATGATGTTTGTCTGAGTTTGCCTGCGGTCGTAAATCGTCAGGGTGTTACCAGGGTTCTGAATTTCTCTTTGACCCCTACAGAGTCAGAACAATTGCAACGATCTAGTCAAATCCTGCGCCAAACGATTCAGCAAGTCAACCTTTAATCTCTCAGCTATCAGTTTAAGAGGATATTTGAAAAGTAGTATAGCCATCTTAAATCGAATGGCACTGACATAAGAGCCTTGAGATAAATCCCTCACCTTAAAGCTTTCAACGTGTTTTCACAGGTTGAAAGCTTTTGTTCTGGCAGTATTTTAGTCAGTTTTAACTGACCTTAGCTCTTAGCCCAAACTTTAGTTTAGGGTTTTAGTTCAGGGCTTAAGTCAGCGCCATTCATCTTAAATCATTCATGAAATCTTCCATCTCTTTTCTTCCTCTTCCTTAGCGCTATGCAGTGCGAAGGCGCGAGCTGAGCGCCATACAGGCCCACTACGAGATCGCCAACGCGATTAATTCTGACAACCCTTGAGGATTGCTCGATGAGCCTTTCGTAGGGGCGGCTACCGCATAAGTCGCCCAAATGCAGAAAAGGCGGTACCGACTGGATGGTGCCATAACCGACTTCTCAGACATCCTCTGGGTGGGTAGAGTCACTTGAGAGAGCAAATGTGTTGAATGCAATGTGTTTAGGGAACTGCATTGCGTCTCCACTGGTTGAAGAGCGGCACTGCTATGGTTTAGTAAGTATATTTACTTAGCCGTTTGTTCGTGATGAGCAATTTTCCCTCCAACAACTTGCTAAAACTACCTCAACCCTAGATGAAACTTTCTGGGTGCATATTCCATCTTTGGGATCAACTGAAGTATACACAAAGAAAGATGGGCATTTTGTCAAATTATTGTTATCTTTCGTAATAACAGGGAAATGGTTAGACGGTTCAGCGATGTTCAGCCCTTACCCTGTGAGTGCTTCAGCGATTGATAAACATACACTCTCTCTAAAGTCGGAGCTTACCATGAACCAACCTATCGAACTGTCTCTCGAACAACAATTCAGCATCCGTTCCTTTGAAAGCCAAGTGGAGAATATGAGCCGCGAACAAGCTCAGCACTTCTTGGTCAAACTCTATGAACAAATGGTGATGCGCGAAGCTACATACAAGCATCTTCTGAAGCACCAATGGGGCTTAGAGCCAAATCCTCAGGAATAGAGTATCCGTGTCGCAGTGGGCGACCTCCGTCTCTTGCTTTGTTCCTCAGGGGAAAGAAGCTGGGGGTGCTGGGGCGTCAACTTCAGTTTCAAGAACGTTGAGTTTTAGGAAATTGCTTACGGTTGGAAGCGTTGTCTATTTAAATATCCGAAGGACAAAGATAATATCTTGTAGTAAGGAAGCGTGTTTAAGTAGATGAACGTAGACCAAGATTTCTCGGTTGGCGTGTCAAGCTTGCTGAATTGGTACCGATTTTTCAGAGTTTTGACATGAAGTTGAATAGTTTATGACAAGTTTGGCAGTACTGGCATAAGCGAAATTGGTTTTTTGAGTTTAGGTTTTCGTACTACAAAAATTTTCATACTACAAAAATAAATGCGACAGCTTGATCGCTGTGCAGACATGAGCGAAAGCGAGAACCGCTAGCGAATAGACGCTTTGCAGGCACTCCTGCGGGCATAGGCGACGCGATCGCAATCAAGTGTAAAATTAAAAATAATCAAGCGCGAGTCTATTGGACTCTCCATGAACTCCTGACTCTCTTGCCCTAACTCAGCACCCAGACTAGCCTGAGATATCCGAAGAATAATCTCCGGTCTGAACAGATTCCAGCTTCATCAAAATCTTGGGCTTTAGCTTCTCAAACTCTTGCTTGAGCAGACTTTTACTCATTTGGGGCTGAGCCACTGAGGGTAAGGTTTGGCTTGTATTTGCCCACTCTTGCAACATTTGGCGTTGGACCGGGGCAATTGTGGAAATCATTACATTCGCGCACCGATGCGGTTCTTCTAAAGCAAAGAACAAAATCCGGTAAATCCCGTTTTCTCCCAGTTGTCGCACAATATCCTGACCCATAGAAGTTTTTAGATCCAGGTAGCAACTGAGCCAGCGAGGGCCTTGTTCGCGGTTGTGCAAGGCGGTAATCCACAGCAGCATAGGATGAGGAGACATCAAAAACAGAAACTGATTGTAGCGAGTGCTGATCAGGCGATTCTGAATTTCCGGTTTGTGAAGCATGACCCACAGGGTAGGCAAAACTTCGCGGCTAGTGCGAAGTAGATGGGGAAATACAATCTCTGCAATTGGTTTGTTTTTAGGCCAGGAAGTTAAGCGGCAGACTTCATCGGCTGTCGGGGCGTTCTTAGGTTTGGGATCGGCTACGACGGGCAGTTTAGATAAAACTTCTCCAATCCGCTGACCTAATTGCCGACCTTGACCAAAACGTTGCTCCAATGGCTCTAATGCTTGCAACACTTGAGCCGCATTTTGGGGGCGATCGCTAGGGACTTTTGCCAAACAGCTCATCACTAAGCTTTCTAGAGATTTTGGCAATTTTAGATCGGGATTAACCGAATCAAAAGTTCTTGGGGGGATAAAGTGATGAGCTTTATACCAGCCGCCAAACGAGTGAGTCTCTGCCATTAAGGGCATCTCAGCCGTCAACATCTCAAACATCATTACGCCCAGACTATAAATGTCAGAGCGTTTATCCAGTTCTCTGCCCTCCATTTGTTCTGGAGAACAATAAGCTAAAGTGCCCATAAACGAGTTAGTCTGAGCGATGTCGGACTGGAGCAGCTTGGCGATGCCAAAATCCAGAATCTTGACTAACTCACCTAAAGTCGTATCTTGAACGACTGTAATATTACTAGGCTTTATATCCCGATGAATAATCGGACAGACTTCACCATCTATGAGGATGCCCTGGTGAGCGCATTGTAGCCCTAAACAAATTTGGCGAGTGATATTCAAAAATCGGGGCAAGGACAGGGGCCGGTCTTTGAGAACCTCGCTCAGACTCTCCCCTTGGAGAAATTCCATGACGTAGAACGGGATTTCGTTCTCGTCCACGCCATAATCCCTGACTCGGACAATGTGAATACTTTTTTCTCCCAAAACAGCGCAGATGGTTGCTTCTCGCTCAAAGCGATCGCGCATTTTTTGGTTTAGTAGCGTCTGAGAGAGGAACTTAACCGCGACGGTGACACCTCCCAGTAACATATCCCTGGCTTGATACACTCGACCCATTGCGCCTTTGCCTACCAACCCTAAGAGTTGATAGCGATTGGCGAGTAAGCGATCGGTGTTGGGGTCTGTCATCATAATTTGGCTCCTAAAATCGGGAGCATTTGTAATATTTAACTATAGGGAACTATTAACTTTATCTCAAAGGATGAAGTCTTATGTCTTCAGGATGGAGTTTTAAGCCTTCAAGCGAAAACAGATATTGAGTTCCACGCAAGAAACCGGAAAGACCAGTAAACGTTCTTTCCTACTTCATACCTCTTACTTTATATTTCCCAAATTCCGCTTCATATTTCACACTTTATACTTCTTACTGACCATCTAGAGCCTGAAGCTGAATTTCTAGAGCGATCAAGAATATGATTGTGGCTGACGCTCCATCGTTGCTTCCATCGTGCTAGTCAAATAATGACCCGCCATGATGCCACTAGAAAGGTAGTAGGTATTCTCATTGAGACGGTGCAAGGTATCGAAACCAGTGCGCCGCTGGCGATCGCCTAATACCCAGTAACGCTGAACGATCGAATCTGGCGTAACCCAGCCCTCGCCCTCAACACGACCTAAAAGATTGTGCTGTAGTACATAGGTATATTGGCGTTCCCCAGCATCAAATCGCCCACGATATTGTAAAGAAATTTCCTCGCGGGCGCTGCCTGGAAAGCTCAGCTTTGTCACCATTGTGAACCAGTTTTCTCGACCCCAGGCCACTAATGTTCTGCCACTCACGGTGATTGGCATCTCGTGACGCTCCAGCCAATTTCCTTGGAGCGTCCATCGTCCTGCCTCCATTAAAAAGGTGTGACCCACGGTTGTCACCTTGCTGCCTGCTTGAAACGCCGCCTTTAAACGATTCTTCCCTTCCAGGATGAATATTCAAGGCGACAAGTAAGTTTAGTATAACCGGAGTCTTGGGACGTAAAGTGGAATACGCTTGTGCGGCTTTATCCCAAAATCAAACTAAGGAATCTTTTATAATTCTAGTCCCTCGCTCCCCAGGACAGTTTATCAATGTTATCTATGATATCGAAAGATTTTCAGGTGAAATCCGGCCTTATATTCCGGCTCTTCTACTCCTAGACACCTCTGCACCTCGGTTCTTCGGTTCCGGAAGTATCGCGGGAACGAAAGATTGAGACTTTGAAGAGTCTGCAATCTTCAAAGCAGAATGAGTCCAAGCATCATTGGACAAAGGCCCTTCGGATACTTTAAATTCAAATGGATGAGGGGGGTCTTGAACAAGCGACAGGGAACCCCGGTCGTGCGCTTTCACCAAGCTGACGACCCAAGGTAGAAAGTCTAAGATTTCCTCTGGTAGTACAGTTAACTCGAAGTACCAACCCTGATTAAGTCCTCGACATTCTCTTCCCCATTGTGCCGTTGTAACTCTACCAGCGCTCTTATTAATCGCCACTCGTAGAAGAAATGGGCGTTGAGGAATTAACTTGTCTGGTGCAGTGTATGCGTAAATACTTATATAGTTCACTTGGCTCCGATTGTCTATCCAAGATGCAATCGGAAAATTACTACTATAGGAACTTCCAGTAACTCTCACTGGCACATTCATAGCAGTAGCAAAGAGAGAATAAAACTCACGCCTTAGGTCAGCGATAATACGTATTGCTTCTGGGGTCATGCTTGCTAAAATTTGTAGAGAAAAATACAAGAAATGGCTCTATTTCAAAACTTGTGATGGTGATGCCTTTAAATTTTGCTTTAAAGCCTCACCAGCTTTTGAAATAGAGCCTAAGCAAAGATCGCTTGATAGCAAGCTGTTAAACGCTCTTGAGGCTGCGTTGTGCTGAAGAATGTTACAGATGAAGTTATTAATCTGTCTTAAACTCGATTTTCGGACGGTAAGACTTAATAACGGAAACGCTTCTTACGCCTTCTCGCGATCGCTTTGCGCTTGCGTTTTTCCAAAGGAGTCTCAAAGTGACGTTGCCGTCTTATATCTGGAAAAATCCCTGCTTTAGAGACTTGACGCTTAAATCGGCGCAGGGCTGACTCAATGCCTTCATTTTCGCCTACAACTACTTGGGTCATCCGGTGTCCTCCTAAACTATTTGATTAATTGCATTAGTAGCGTCGATAGCCGCCACCGCCACCGCCGCCGCCGCCACCGCCACCGCCTCTATTGTTGCCGCCCCAGCCACCACCAGGACGACCTCCGCCTCCTTTATCCTCACGAGGCTTAGCTTTGTTCACTTTTAGCTCTCGTCCCATCCACTCAGCGCCGTTGAGAGCTTCAATGGCGGCAGTTTCTTCAGTTTCTGTATCCATTTCCACAAAAGCAAAACCACGCATCCGACCTGTCTCGCGATCGGTTGGCAACTGAACCCGCTTAACGGTTCCATACTCAGCAAAAACATTACTGAGGTCGTCTTGCGTAACTTCGTAGGATAGGTTGCCTACATAGATTGACATGGAATGTCTCCAGAATCAAAAAAGTGGTGTAGAGAGTTAGATCCGGAGAAACTGCCTGTCAGTAGAAATAACAAACACTACAGCCGAATATAAGTCTATGTTTAAGGATTTTAACACACCATTTAGTCCCTGACTCTGAAGCCGATCGTAGATGCCATGTTGTGCTGACCAGTCAAAACAATTCTATTTTGGCTGCTGCGATACCAGTAAAGGGGCGGCTTGTAGCAACGTCTGGGTGTAGGGGTGCTGGGGATTCGTAAAAATCTCGTGGGTTGAGCCGAGTTCGACAATACGACCAGCATTCATAACTGCAATGCGATCGCACAAAAATCTTGCCACAGAGAGGTCGTGAGTAATAAACAAATACGTTAAATCGAATTCCCGCTTTAACTCTAACATTAACTCTAGTACTTGTGTCTGGACGCTAGCATCTAGCATACTCACTGGTTCATCGCAGATTAGCAGTTTGGGTCGAGTAATCAAAGCACGAGCGATTGCGACCCGTTGCTGCTGTCCCCCCGACAAATCCGAGGGATACCGCTGATAATACTCGCTTGTAGGCGTTAAACCTACTCGCTCTAGCATCTGCATTACCTGCACTTTCGCTTCATCGGGGCTAGCCAGTTTGTGGATAAACAGGGGATCGGCAATACTTTCACCGACTGTCATCAGCGGATTGAGACAAGCATGGGGATCTTGAAACACCATTTGCATTTGCCGTCGCGATGCCCTCACGGCTTTAGTAGACATCTGAGCTAAATCCTGTCCCAGAAACTCAACGCTTCCTTTCGTTGGGCGAATTAACTGCAAGATCGTCCGGGACAAGGTACTCTTCCCGCATCCGGATTCTCCCACTAAGCCTAAAATTTCCCCTGGATAAAGTTCCAAGTTGATATCATCTACCGCTTTAATAACGGGGACATTCTTGGAAAGAAACTGTCCGATGAAATTGCTCTCTAAGGTATAGTACTGCTGCAAATTTTTGATTCGCAGAAGGGGAGTTGGTAATGAATGATTGCTCTTCGGCTCCTCAACTTCCGTGTCATATTTCCTGATGTGAAAAGCCGCGTCCAAAAGCGATCGCGTATATTCGTGTTGCGGTTGCCGAAAGATAGACTGGGGTGAGCCAGTTTCTACCATCTTCCCGGCATACATCACTGCAATGCGATCGCAATACTCTCCCACCATTGCCAAATCGTGAGAAATCAGCAACAATGCCATCTCTCGTTCCCGGCACAGTCGCGTCAATTCTTGTAAAATCTGTGCGGCTACGGTTACGTCCAAACTGGTCGTAGGTTCATCTGCCACAATTAGCTTTGGGTTGAGAAGCAAGGCCAGCGCGATCGCGACTCGTTGCCGCATTCCTCCACTAAACTCATGAGGATACTGCGACCATCGACTTGCCGGGATCTTCACCGCATCCAAGGTTTCGAGTACCTTTTCTTTCATCTGTTGCCGTGACAGATGAGGTTGATGACTCCGGAGCGTTTCCAGACAGTGCTTCCCAATCGTCATCAGGGGATCGAGGCGCGTCATCGGATCTTGAAACACCAGCGCCACCGCTTCCCCCCGAAACCGCCGTAACTGTGCCGGAGTCAGATCGAACACGGAATTCCCAGCAAACGTCACCCGCCCCTCAATGCGAGACGAAGCTGGTAACAAGCGCATCGCCGCCCTTCCCAGAGTTGATTTACCGCAGCCCGATTCTCCCACTAATCCCAGTTTCTCTCCAGGTTCTAAAGTGAAAGAGACATCATCCACTGCCCAAGAAGGCATGACAGTAGATCGACGGCTGGGATAAGCAACCCGCAGATTTTCTACACAAAACAGGCTCTCAGTCATTCGGTAACGGGGAATAAGTAATGGGTGATGAACAATTAGTAATCCAACAAGGTCGCAATTTCCGCTATTTTGTGACGCCTACTTGCCGCATCAGATAAGCGACACCAAAATCTCCATTCGGATGTTTTGCTAACTGTTCCGCCAGCTCAAACACACGCGCTGCCAATTCGGGACCGAGTTTTTCCATTGTGGCTTCACGTTCTTTCTCGGATTGTTGCTGTTTTTCCACCTTGATCTGCCATTCACTGGAAAACAGCTGCTCAATCGTGGTGTGCAACCCTAATTGAGATAGTACCTCCCACTCCCCGCGATCGCACCAAATCCCATTACAATTCAGGCAACGCTCTACATAAAACGGCGTTTTCAGCCTTACCTTGGCGCGAGATAAATAACGACCGCACTCTGGACACAGTGCTGCTTTGGTATCAAAGGGAGACTGCACAAAATCCACATTTAGGATTTGAGCGATAGATTCCGGATCTGCGGGAGTCAGTTCCGGTTGCTGTGCTTGCCATGCTTCGTATTCCGCAGAGGGAATCCAGGTTCCCTTGCAATCGGTGCAGTGTTTTACAGCTAAATTTCCCGCCAGGGTGCCATCGAGTAGCGATACACTCTTACATTTTGGACAGTTCACCAGTTTTTCTTCCTCTCCTAGTTTAATTTTTTATTAATTTACTCTGTTTTTTCGGACATCTTGCACTTGCACCAGGACAGCGACTCCTGCGATCCCTTACTGTCAAAGCGGGTGGGTTTATCAAGGCAATCTGCGAGATACCAGAGAAAGCCGGTGAAATCCGCCCCTATATTTCTCCCTGGCTTTCCCGATCTCCGTCTGCTTGCAGGAGGGCTTGACAGTAGCCAATCAGGGTTGATAAGCGATCGCTTATCGCCGCTTGTCGAGGATTAGCGGTTACCGAACGGCGAGACGCCTGCAAAAATGTCATATCCATCTCTAAAAGTCGCAGCGCCCGATAGATTTCCGTCTGGAAAGACCTCCACCGAGGCTCAATCTCTGGGTCTAATTCATCACCCGTCAAACTGGTAATTTGCTGTGCAAAAACTTGTTTGACGTGTTGAAATTTTTCACCGATCCCTTCTTGTTCTTGATTAGCGGCTGTCATTGTATGCAGCAGCTGTTCTAGAGCTGTCAAAAGTTCCTGATAACGTTGTTGGTAAGACTGAGGCAACATTGGCACGTTGTTCCGCTAGAATCAATGTAAAGAATTTTGTCTATTCAACAAGGCAATTGCTAAGCACCAGCTAACTGGTGTAGGCTTGCAATCTTCAAGCAAGCTTTAGGTAAGGGCAAGAGCGATACGTCGCACCGGAAGCGCGACGCGCAGTAAGCGTAGGCATTAGCCAAGCGGTATCTTGGTGGATCGCTCTATTTCTGACAATATTCTTACCCTCGACCCTTGACAATTGAAAATCCAAAATTCAGCGAACCTAGGGACTCTTCAATGCAGACCCTAGGAGATGCCCTTTTAGCCTCTAGACAAAATCATTTTCCACGTCAGCACAACTCCTCGCTATTTTTACTCTTTATGCTCGACCTGCTCAACACTATGAACTCACAAGCTCCAACTTCTACAATTAGTTGTGTCATTCCTGACTGGCTACAGGAATGTTTGATTGCACGCCATGAGGACAATCAAACCACCAAACAGCCCACAACGTCCGAAGGGGGAAGTGTCAAAGTTTTCCCAACGCCTGCGGACGCTGATTTAATCTGTCGCGCCTTTGAATTTGCTTATCAGTTACACGAAGGTCAGACTCGTAAATCCGGGGAAGCTTACATCTGTCACCCGGTCGCCGTTGCTGGTCTTTTGCGAGACCTAGGCGGTGGCGCTGCCATGATTGCGGCTGGCTTTCTGCACGATGTGGTAGAAGATACGCCCGTCACCCTCGACGAAATCGAACAGCGCTTTGGCTCAGAAGTGCGGCTGCTGGTAGACGGTGTCACCAAACTTTCTAAATTTTCAGAAACCTTTTCCAGCAAGACCGAACGCCAAGCTGAGAACTTCCGCCGAATGTTTTTGGCAATGGCTCAAGATATTCGGGTAATTGTGGTGAAGCTAGCCGACCGGCTGCATAATATGCGAACGCTAGAACACCTGCCTGATGCCAAACGGCGGCGAATTGCCCAGGAAACGCGAGAAATCTTCGCACCGCTGGCAAATCGCTTGGGGATCGGACGATTTAAGTGGGAACTGGAAGATCTGACGTTTAAGTATCTCGAACCCGAAGCCTACCGACAAATACAAGAGTTGGTGGCAGAAAAACGGGCAGACAGAGAGATTCGATTGGCGAACGTCAAAGAAATTCTGCGGCAGGGACTTGCCTCATCTAGTATTACGTGCCTTGACATCAGCGGGCGTCCCAAGCATTTGTATGGGATTTACCAGAAGATGCAGCGGCAACAGAAGGAATTTCACGAAATCTACGACTTGGCAGCAATTCGGATGATTGTTCAGACGAATGAAGAATGCTACCGCGCCTTAGCTGTCGTTCACGATGCCTTCCGACCGATCCCCGGTCGGTTTAAAGACTACATTGGTTTACCTAAGCCCAATCGCTATCAGTCTCTGCATACGGTAGTTCTCGGAATTACGGGTCGTCCCTTAGAGGTGCAAATTCGGACTTTGGAAATGCATCACATTGCCGAGTACGGGATTGCGGCTCATTGGAAATATAAGGAAACCGGGAGTTCCAACCGTACCCAAATGACCGCAACCGATGAGAAGTTTACCTGGCTGCGGCAGCTCTTGGAATGGCAAAGCGATCTCAAGGATGCTCAGGAATACCTGGAAAACGTCAAAGACAACTTATTTGACGATGATGTTTATGTGTTTACGCCCCAAGGGGATGTGGTGCCTCTAACTGGGGGTAGCACTCCCGTCGATTTCGCTTACCGGATTCATACAGAAGTGGGGAATCACTGTGCGGGGGCGCGGGTCAACGGACGGATGGTGACGCTGGACACGCTGCTGAGGAATGGAGACATTGTTGAAATTATCACTCAGAAAAATAGCCGTCCCAGTTTAGATTGGCTGAATTTTGTGGTGACAACTGGGGCGAAAAACCGGATTCGTCAATGGTACAAGCGATCGCATCGGGATGAAAATATTACTCGCGGTCGAGAACTCCTAGAAAAAGAATTGGGCAAAAGTGGCTTTGAATCTCTGCTGAAGTCAACCCCCATGCAGTCGGTCGCCGAACGATGTAATTACCACAGCGTCGATGATTTATTGGCTGCTCTGGGTTACGGGGAAGTCACTCTCAACCTGGTAGTCAATCGCATTCGAGAAGCCGTGAAAGCAACTCAAACGATTGCGACTGCCCCCGACCCAATAAAAGATTTTGCAGCGGCTGTTGCACTTCCAACCTCGAAAAGTCCCATCCCAACTCCCAGCACCAAAACGCCTATCGCTGGTGTGGAAGGGTTACTGTATCATCGTGCTGGATGTTGCGGGCCGCTCCCCGGTGAAGCGATTATTGGTGCAGTCACACGCGATCGCGGAATTTCCATTCACCGCCAAGGGTGCAATAATGTGGCGAATGTCCTAGGCGATCGCTTAGTCCCCGTTAGCTGGAACCCCACCGACTCAAGCGGACGTCCTCAAACCTATCAAGTTAGCATTCAAATTGAAGTGCTTGACCGCGTCGGAGTCTTTAACGATATCCTGTCCCGTTTAAGCGATGACAATATTAATGTGCGGGGTGCAGGCGTGAAAACATCAGACGGGCGACCGGCAATCATCGACCTATGCATTGATATCCGCGATCTCCAACAACTGGAGCGGTGTTTTACCCAAATTCGCCAAATCAGCGACGTTCTCAATTTACGTCGCTTCGGTCAAGGATGTGAATAGAGATACTGCGGTGATTCGTCATTCGCCACTGGTAATAGACTCATACAGTGGGCGAATGACGAATCACCGCTGATCACAACGGACTAATGACTAATGACTAATGACATAAAACGCTCTGCCTGTCTCATCTTTAATCCAGTTGCCGGTCAAAGCGATCCCGATCAAGATTTGGCAAAAATCCGGGCACTTTTAGAGCCGGAAATTGACCTAGATATTTATCTGACAACGCCTGAAATTGACGCTGCTCAACTGGCAAGAGAAGCAGTGGAACGCGGTGCCAGTACCATCATTGCCTCTGGTGGTGACGGTACCCTCTCAGCCGCCGCCGATGCCTTGGTGGGGACGAACATTCCAATGGGCGTGATTTCAAGAGGAACCGCAAATGCCCTGGCGTCTGCTTTAGGGCTACCGGATACGATAGAGGCCGCCTGCGAGACAATTTTGGGGGGTATAACGCGGGTCGTGGATGCCGCCTACTGCAACGGCAAACCGATGATATTACTCGCGGGGATTGGTTTTGAGGCAGAAGCCGTCGAACGGGCGGACAGAGAGACGAAGAACCGCTTGGGGATGATGGCATACATCCTGGCAGGAATTCAACAGTTGCGGCAGTTCAACACGTTTGAGGTTGAGATTGAGACGGAAGACAAAATCGTGAAACTAACCGCTGCTGCTGTAACAATTGCCAATGCTGCACCCCCCACATCCATTTTGGCTCAAGGTCCAGCGGGCATTCTTTTTGATGATGGGTTGCTCGATTTAACCGTCGTGGCACCGAGTAATGTTGCCGGAGCGATCGCGGCCTCCTATCATTTACTTCAAACTGCCTTAAGCGGCAGTGCCACAGAACGAGACGACATCGGCTATCTGCGAGCCAGACGGATTCAGGTACGAACCAATCCACTGCAAAAAGTTGTCGTAGATGGGGAAATTATCGGCACCACTCCGATTGATGTCGAGTGCATTCCTGGCGGCTTAACGCTCTTAGTCCCCCTTCTCGAAGAATTGCCAGTTACAGAAAAACTTGAAGGTTTACCCAGTGTAATCATTGAATCCAAGCAGGACTTAATTCCCCCTGAAGAGGTTGATTAGTCAGTCATTCGTCACGATAGTGGTTCTCGGTTTGTTGCAATATATCTTCGTAACCTCACCCCAAAGCCCTCATCGAAAAGCAGTGAAGGGTTTGGGGTGGGGTTAAACTCTTAAGACGTTGAGGAGCATGGGTTTGAGGGACGAAACTCATCATTAACAAGGGTTTGATGTTAACGAAACGCGCTCTACCTATCCTCCAAATCATTAACTTTGTCTGTTAGGGCAGTCGTAACCAACCAAGGACTCGTAACTAAGCGCTAAAAACGACTCACAAGTGAGCGATCGCCAGCGCCAACGAATATGCTTTCTTAAATGTAAGGGCAGCTTATATTGGACACAGGTTTAAGTGGGAGTTATCTGCCTGCCCGGAAAGTTAACCTGGAAGCCGAACAACCGCTCGCAAAAGCCAGACAGACCTTCAGGGGATGAAAGCCCGCAAACATCAAAGGAAGAGTTTCTGGGGCTGTATCGGCTCTAGTTCATATTGATGATGAAAATCCTCCGTCCTATCCTGCGATCGCTATCCAGACACCTTAGCAAGCCGCCTCTAAGGTATTTGCTGTTTCAGCAACCAAAAAAAAACCCAAGCCTTCTGCCTCAAGGGGAGAGCGAATATTCTTCTTTTGAGCGGCAACCATTCTTTCCGCTAAACAGCGACGCAGCCAGCCTTGACGCTGAAGCAAATCGGCTCAAAGCACTTTATCGCTATGAAATTCTCGATACTCCGGCAGAACAAGCATTTGACGATCTGACTGCACTGGCTTCCCACATTTGTAACACTCCCATTGCTCTCATCGGCCTGGTTGATGGCAATCGCCAGTGGTTTAAGTCAAAAATTGGTCTGAAAGCAACAGAAACAGCAAAGTATTTAGCGTTCTGCGCTCACACAATTTTAAAATCAGATGAATTATTAATTGTACGCAATACGTTAGTTGATGAACGCTTTGCCAGAAATCCTCTGGTGACATCTGACCCTTATATCCGGTTTTATGCCGGAGTTCCCTTGGTAACGCCCGATGGCTTTGTTTTGGGCACCTTATGCGTAATTGACCAGATTCCTCGAAAGCTAATGAGCCAACAAATTGAAGCGCTCAAAGCGTTGGCGCGGCAAGCGATCGCTCAGATGGAACTCCGAATTCATCTCAATCAATTAGAACGCACCGTTTCTCAGCATCAACAGGTAGTGGAAGCGTTAGGAGAAAGCGATAAAAAATATCGCTCTGTCGTTGATAACGTCAAAGAAGTAATTTTTCAAACAGACGTCACAGGTTTGTGGACATTCCTGAATCCGGCTTGGACAGAAATCACCAAATTCTCGATTGCCCAAAGTCTTGGCACTCATGTTCTAAACTACGTTCATCCTGAAGATCGCCAACGCAATATAAAACTGTTTCAAGCTCTGATTCAATGCCAAACAAAATTTTACCGACAGGAGATCCGCATCCTAACCGCTGATGGCAGCTTTTGCTGGCTTGACGTTTATGCCTGCGCGACACTGGACGCTAGCGGAAGTATCGTGGGTATTTCCGGCACCTTAAATGACATTACGGATCGCAAGCAAACTGAAGAGGCACTCCAAAAGACAACCAGCTTGCAGCGGGCAATTTTGGATAGTGCCAACTACACGATCGTTTCTACAACACCAGATGGCACAATTTGTACCTTTAATGCCGCTGCCGAGAGATATTTAGGATACGCTGCTGCTGAAGTCGTGGGCAAAACAACACCCCTGCGATTTCACGATTCACGCGAAGTATTCCGGCGTGCCCAAGAATTGTCACAGGAGTTGGGAATCCCCATCGATCCAAGGTTTGAGGTTTTTGTTGCCAAGGCGCGTCGTGGAGAAGTGGACGAGCGCGAATGGACGTTTATCCGCAAAGATGGTAGTCGTTTTCCCGTGCTGGTGTCGATGACGGCGTTACGGGATACTGAGGGCAACATTACTGGGTTTCTCGGAATTGGCAGCGACATCACGCAGCGCCAGCAAGCGGAACACGAACTGCGAGAGAGCGAGGCAGGGTTACGAGCGCTGTATGAAGTGACGGCAGCTCAAGGCGGAAAAGGAACGCCGCTACACTTCGACCAACGCATCCAGCGGATGCTGAAAATGGGATGCTGGCGATTTGGCTTAGAAATCGGGACGCTAGCGAAGATTGAAGGGGATAAATATTACCTGATTGCTGCTCAGGTGCCCGAAAACTCACCCATTCATCTTGCCAAAGGAAATCTTTTCGATGTTAAGCAGACTTATTGCGGTGAAGCACTGCGCTGCGACGAACCGATTTGCTTTGAGTCCGTTGAGCGATCGCAATGGTACCAGTATCCGGCAAATACCCCTTTCAGAATAGAGGCATATATTGGTACCAGGGTAGTGGCAGGCGGGATTGTTTACGGTACCCTCAGTTTCTCCAGTTTAAAAGTGCGATCGCAACCATTCACGGTGGTAGACAAAGAGCTAGTGAAGCTCATGGCACAGTGGGTAGGAGGTGAAGTTGAGCGGGCAAAAGCCCAAGAAGCCCTACAACAGCAAGTTACCAGGACTTTGCTGCTTAAACGGATTACCCAAGAGATTCGCGCCAAGCTAGAAACACAAGAAATTTTTCAAACGACTTGTAAGTTATTGGGCGAAACATTCGCCGTGAATCGCTGTTTGATTTACTCATACATCGCCACCCCTAAACCACAAATTCCCCTAGTGGCGGAGTATTTGGAGCCTGGGTATGATTCGATAATGGATGTACAAATCCCCGTTGTTGGCAATCCCCATGCCGAACAAACAATTGCTCAAGATCGCGCGATCGCTTCCTCAAATGTCTATGCCGATCCGCTGCTCAAAGAAACTGTTTCTCTGTGTCAGCAAATTCAACTCAAATCGATGCTGGCGATTCGCACTTCCTATCAAGGAGAAACTAACGGTGTGATTGGCTTGCATCAATGTAACACCTTCCGTGAGTGGACTAAAGAGGAAATTGAATTACTCGAAGCAGTGGCAGATCAAGTCGGTATTGCTCTGGCTCAAGCTTGCCTATTAGAGCAAGAAACCCGCCAACGCGAACAATTAGCTCAGCAAAATGTTGCCTTAGAAAAAGCAAAACAAGAGGCAGAAGCAGCTAACCGTGCTAAGAGTGAATTTTTAGCTACCATGAGCCACGAAATCCGCACTCCCATGAATGCGGTAATTGGCATGACTGGGTTACTACTAGATACCGAACTCAAGCCACAACAGCGAGACTTTGTAGAAACTATTCGCAACAGCGGCGATGGCTTACTCACAATTATTAATGACATCCTTGACTTCTCTAAAATTGAGTCCGGTAAGCTGGAGCTGGAACAACAACCTTTCAATCTGCGAGATTGTATCGAAGAATCGCTTGATTTGCTGGCTCACAAGGCGGCAGAAAAAAACTTGGAATTAGCGTATTTGATAGATCCTTCTGTACCGAAAATGATTGTGGGGGATGTGACGCGACTCCGCCAAATTCTGGTAAATCTAATTGCGAATGCAGTTAAATTTACACACCAAGGGGAAGTTGTGATTTCGGTAAAAGCTCGTCAACTGGGAGAACGAGGCAGAGGGACAGGGGGGCTGGCGAGCTGGGGAGCGAATTTAGAACAAGAAATTGCTCATCTTACCGATGAGACGAACAAACCGATTTCTGTTGAAGAACTAGAAGAAAAAGCTGCAATCCAACATCGAAAACCCAAAATAAAAAATCACAAATATGCGATTCGTTTTGCCGTTAAAGATACCGGAATTGGGATTCCTTCTGACCGTATAGACCGTCTATTTAAACCCTTCAGCCAGGTTGACTCCTCTACAACTCGCAACTATGGCGGTACGGGGTTGGGATTAGCGATTAGCCGACAATTAACAGAAATGATGGGCGGGAGAATTTGGGTGGAAAGTGAAGGGGGTCAGGGTTCCACATTTTATTTCGCCGTTGTCGCCACCTCCGTTCCCACTTCAACGCTTGCTGACAGCCGCGACTCCCAACAACTATTAGCTGGAAAACGGTTGCTGATTGTGGATGATAACGCGACCAATCGGCAAATTTTGACTTTGCAGGCGATCGCGTGGGGAATGATCTCCCGCGCCGCCACCTCTGGGGAAGAAGCCCTGAACTGGCTGAGCAATCAGGAGACCTTTGATATTGCGATTCTGGATATGCAAATGCCGCAGATGGATGGCTTGAATTTAGCCGCAGAAATTCGCAAACTACCCAATACTCGGACGTTGCCAATAGTGATGTTAACTTCTCTAGGCAAGTCGGAGATAGAGCTACAAGCACAGCAAGCAAATTTTGCCGCCTTCCTGAATAAACCGATTAAACAATCTCAGCTCTACAATGTCTTGAGCGGTCTGCTTGGCGAACCCGCTGCGCTGCCAAGTCCGCGTCCCCATCCCGAACCGATTGACCCAAATCTAGCGCAACGGCTACCACTACGAATTCTGTTAGCCGAAGACAATGTCGTCAACCAAAAGGTGGCGCTGCATCTATTGGGGCGTCTGGGATATCGAGCGGATATCGCCAGCAACGGTTTGGAAGTGCTGCAAGCGCTGCAACGCCAGCCCTATGATGTTGTTCTGATGGATGTGCAAATGCCAGAAATGGACGGATTGAGCGCTACGCGACGGATCTGTGAGGAATGGCCCTACGAGCAACGTCCCTGGATTATTGCCATGACGGCGAATGCGATGCAGAGCGATCGCGAGGAGTGTTTGAGTGCGGGGATGGATAATTATGTCAGCAAGCCGATTCAGATGGAGGCGCTGCTGAAGGCACTCGCTGCTTTGCAGCCGCTTCCCCGCCTCCCCATCTCCACCTCTGCCGTTGATTTCCAGGCAATCCAAGGGCTTTGCGATATGTTTGGAGAGAATGCTTCATCTGTTCTGGTGGAAGTCATTGATAGCTTTTTGGAAGATACACCCCAAATATTGCAAGTCATTCGGAATGCAGTAGATGCTGGAGATGCCGTGGCGCTGCGACAAGCGACCCACACGCTTAAGTCAACCAGTGCGACGCTGGGTGCTATGACCCTATCCAATTTGTGTAAGCAACTCGAAGCGATCGCGAAAGACGATACTCTAGCAGGGGCACCGGAAATCGCATCGCAGATGGAGGCGGAGTATGAGCGCGTGCGCTGTGCGTTGCAAGATTTCCATCTTTGATCGAGATTGAAACCTCCGTCCGGAGTACATCCTATACCAATTTACGGATAGGTCTAATAAAAATGCTTTCCCTTCCCCAAGAACCCTCTATCGTCCTCGTGGTAGACGACGACAGAATCATGCGTCAGCTACTGTGTCAAGCAATGCAACAGGAAGGATACCAGGTTGTTGAAGCGAGCAATGGAGAGGAGTGCTTGAGTGCTTATGTTCGCTTTCAGCCGCATATTGTCTTGCTCGATGCCATGATGCCGGTAATGGATGGCTTCACTTGCTGCTCCAGGCTACAAGAGATCCCTTCATGCGATCGCACTCCCGTATTGATGATTACAGGTCTTGACGACAAAGAATCCGTTGACCGAGCTTTTGAGGTCGGAGCCATTGATTTCGTTACCAAACCTATTCACTGGCCCGTACTGCGTCAGCGGGTGCGGCGTTTAATCCAACAATTTCAACTTTATCAACAACTGGAGGTGGCAAACCGAGACTTGCAGCGACTTGCGACCTTCGACAGTCTGACGGGACTGGCAAACCGCCGTCGATTTGATGAGTATCTTGGTCAAGAGTGGCGGCGAATGTTACGCGAACAACTGCCCCTGTCTCTCATCTTCTGCGATATCGATTTTTTCAAAACCTACAACGATACTTACGGGCATCAAGCTGGAGATATTTGTTTACAAACTGTCGCCGGTGCCTTGTTTCGGGTTGTCAAGCGCTCGACAGATTTAGTCGCACGCTATGGCGGCGAAGAGTTTGCAGTAATTTTGCCTAATACCTCTGCTGCGGGTGGGTTGCAAGTCGCAACGGAAATTCGACAGGCTGTGAAATCTTTAGAAATTGTTCATGCCAAGTCTGCTGTTAGCCAGTATGTAACGCTGAGTTTGGGTGTTGCTGGCGCGATTCCTTTGCATGACGCCTCGCCAGAAGCGTTACTTAAGGAAGCTGATGAGGCGTTGTATCGGGCAAAAGCAGGGGGACGCGATCGCGTATGCTCCTAAACGCAGCTTCTTGCGACGATGCATCGGTGGATACAATCAGCCACGCAGATATAAAAGGTGATATAAAGTGCGATCGCTTAATCAAGTTAATATGCACAAATCATCTGAAAAAATTAAAACTGCAAAATCAAATTAGTAATTTTTAATTTTTAATTTCTACAAGAGGTGAGCGGTGAAAAGTCGTAGAGCATTCGTGTCTCTCCTGCTGTTGGTGGCTCTCTTAAGCATCGGTACAGACTCAGTGGCAAAACCTTTGCAGGTTCGACTCAACCGACGGTTAGAAGTCGTTTCCTATGCAGGTAAAGTCACCTATAAACTTAGAGACGCTGCCGGGTCGGTTAGAGTCGGCTTGCGCCTTGAGGATGTGGGGGATACTATCACGACGGGCGACGAGTCTAAAGCCGTCCTAGCCGTCGATACCGGCGTTGGCTTCGTGAATGTCTCAGAAAATACCACTCTGCAAGTACAACAATTGCAGACAATGCCTGATGGGGGAAGAATTACGCGACTTCAAGTAAAGGGGGGACAAGCTCGCCTGGAGGTACGACCGTTTACGAATCCTAATTCGCGGTTTGAAATTGAAACACCTGCCGGTTTGAGTGGCGTTCGCGGGACGCAATTTGGTGTGAGCGTCAAACCCAATGGCAAAACGAGCGTTGCCACCCTAGAAGGGAGCGTGGTCGAGGAAGCTCAGGGGCAAGCGGTAGAAGTCAATGCTGGGTTTCGGACTTTAGTGATTCCTGGCGAACCCCCTTCCCAACCAATTCCTTTGAAAGAAGAGGGTGAATTAGAGATCCGAGTTCTGGCGGCGATAGAGGGCGATCGCGTACGCATTCGCGGTCTAATCGATCCGTTCAATCTGTTGATCGTGGCGTCTACTTTACAGAATGTGGAGCGCACGGGTGAATTTGATATTACAGTCCCACTGCCTAAGCAACGGAAAATTCAAGCGGTTGTGGTAACTCCTTTGGGACAACGGCAGGCGTATGAACTGCTGGTTCCGTAAGGTTGCTCGTTAGACTTGCTCAGTGCATTTTATCTGCAACCCTTCTCCCTAAAATCGCCTCGCTTTTGCCAACGCATTTTATGTTCGCAAAAGCGAATTACGCGATCGCTTAAACCTTTCGACAATAATAGGATTTAGAACCTTGGGGCATCTCAACTGACTTTTTTGGATGACCGGGGAGTGTCGTTTTGATTTAAACCCCCGGTAGATTGAGACTCTTTAAAACACCCCTCTTAAACAACAAACTCAAATGCGCTTTGATTGCCCAGCTTCCTGGCATGATTTCCAGGATGAAGCCTTCGTGCTTACGTTCCAGCAACCCCAATCGCATCTAGAACGTCGCCAACTAGAGAAAGCGCTGCGTCAAAAGGTAGGGAAATTGAAGCAATATTTTAGCACCCTCTTCCAACCTGCCTCGATGTACTTCATCCCAGTGCAGGTTGGGACAAATCAACCGCAAGTTTGGAATGCAGGCACATTCGCAGCCGAAGGCAGGAAAAATAAAGCATTCTTCACGGATGCCAACAAAGCGTGCGGGCTGTGTTGGGACAACTTTTTAAAAGTTTTTGCCGATTTATTTACGGGCGCGATCGCTTTATGACGGACATGACTCCTGCTCACCAGGCAGAGGAACGCTATGTCCTAGCCGTTAATGCCGGTCAAGTAGGACTTTGGGACTGGGATCTCCAAACTGGTGAAATGTATCTCACCGCTAGCTGGAAAGCGATGCTGGGCTATCGCGAAGACGAAATTGACAACCGTATAGAGGCTTGGCTCCATCTGGTACATCCGGATCAGCGGGAATGGGTGATGACGGCTGCAAGTATTTATCTCGAAGGGTTGACACCCCAGTATGAAATCGAACATCGGATGATCCACAAGAATGGCAATATCCGGTGGTTTCTCTGTCGGGGGATTGCATTTCGAGATGAGCAAGGCATACCTTATCGTATGGCAGGGTCAATCACTGATATCACCGAGCGCAAGCGAACCGAGGAAGCCCTTCAGGAAAGTGAGTATCGGTATTACACCTTAGCTAAAATGTCGCCGGTAGGGATTTTCCACACAGATGTAGAAGGGAACTGTTTGTATGTCAACGAGCGCTGGCGCGAACTGGCAGGATTGACCCTGGCGGAAGCACTCGGAGAAGGTTGGACGAGAGCGCTGCATCCCGACGATCGCGAGCGCGTCATCAGCGAATGGAAGCAGGCGATAATAGAAAACCGGCGATTTGCCTCAGAGTATCGGTTTGGGCGTGCGGATGGAGTAGTCACCTGGGTGTTTGGTCAGGCGGTGGCGGAACAAGGAGTAGCCGGTACGACGGTTGGCTTTATTGGCACGCTCACCGATATCACCGAACGCAAGCAGGCGGAGGAGGCACTGCGACTGCAAGTTCTCAGGGAGCAACTGATAGGGGCGATGCTAGAGCGCATCCGTCAGTCTCTCAATCTCAGCGAGATTCTGAACACGACGGTGGCAGAAGTGCGGCAATTTCTAGCCTGCGACCGGGTGATTATTTATCGTTTCGAGGCAGGCTGGCGCGGGGTTGTGGCGGTGGAGTCTGTAGACCCCAATTGGACTTCGATGCTGGGAACTCCCGTCTACGATCCCTGTTTTAAGGAAAAGTACGCCCAGCTGTATCAGCAGAGTCGGGTTCAAGCAATCGCAGATATTTACAACTCAGGACTGGGTCAGTGTCATATCGATGTGCTGGAGCAGTTTCAGGTTAAAGCGAACTTAGTCGTTCCGATTCTGCAAGGGCAACAGTTGTGGGGGTTGCTGATTGCTCATCATTGTTCGCAACCCCGACATTGGCAACCGTGGGAAATCGATCTGCTCTCTTCTTTGGCGATGCAGGTGGGTATTGCGATTCAACAAGGGCAACTCTATGAACAATTGGAGGCAGCTAACCAAAAGTTGCAGCGCCTTGCGACTTTGGACGGTCTGACGGGTCTGCCGAACCGACGCCGGTTTGATGAGTACCTAGATCAGGAGTGGCGGCGTCTGAGACGAGAAAAAGTCCCCCTGTCTCTGATCTTGTGCGATATTGACTTTTTCAAACTCTACAATGACACCTATGGTCATCAAGCCGGGGATACTTGTTTAATTACCGTCGCCAGTGCGATCGCTCAAGCTGTCAAGCGACCAGCGGATTTAGTCGCTCGATACGGGGGCGAAGAATTTGCCGTAATTTTGCCCAACACTACACAAAATGGGGCATTGCAAGTGGCAGAAGAGATTCGAGTGGCAGTGCAAGACTTAAAGATTGTCCATAGCCATTCTTTAGTTAGTCAGTATGTGACGCTGAGTTTGGGCGTTGCGACTACGGTTCCCGACTGCGATACTTCACCAGAAATATTGTTAAAGACAGCGGATGAGGCGCTTTATCAGGCAAAAGCTCTGGGACGCGATCGCGTTAGCCGATGCTGCTCTTAGCCACTCTTCGGGTTAGTGTCTGCGGTTCTTAACAGCTATAACCATCCGGCACTTTCCCGATGACCTGTGATGAGTGAAGTTTAGTCTATTTTTAAAAATATCGTTACAATTATAACTTTTTAAAGTTGTTTTCCCTAATCCAGCCAGCTCCCAACTTCTTAGCTTTATAGAGCAATTTTATAGAGTTATGAGACTTTACGATTACTTTTTTTTGATGAAAATTGTCCTTAAATTTTAGACTGCTAAGACAACAAAATAGTTCCTTGAATCTTTCATGGATTTGTGCCACTTTCCAAACAGTCCACTGGCAGGAAGCCTCTATTTGAGGAAATGCTACTTCAACCCATTGCCAGAGGTAGAAACATTATTCAGGCACTAAAATATTTATTGTTATTTTGGAATTTAAAGAGCTTAAAGCCATTACCTGTAGGGGAATGCTGAGACTTAAAAGCTTTAGCAATCCTTGATTTGGGCGGGGGGGGGAAATTTTTTATGGATTCCTGGAACCTTTTGCTTTGGCTAACGACTTTGAATGTAACAAAGCAACTGAAAACCAGAGAATTGAAGGAAGTAATTATGAATCGCGCTCTCAAATCCGTAGCTAAAATTTCCGTACTATCTGCACTAGCGATCGCTCCTGTTTTAATGTCTAGTTTGGATGCTTCTGCAAAACCCACTGGAACACGAGCAAATTATATCGGAGTTGGTGGTTCTGCTAGCGTTACAAATGGCGGACAAGATGGCGATGCTGCCGCAGTCGGCGGTGTGATTCAAGGCCGCTATGCGGTTCCCAAGACGCCAGTTTCTATTAGAGGTTCCGTACAGTTCACCAACGAAACCAGCACTATCATTCCGATGGTTACTTATGATGTGCCTGTTACCAATAAAGCTAACTTCTACGTTGGTGGTGGCTACGGTTTGCATGAATCGGAAGGCAAACCATCTACCTTCGGCAACCGCAATGCGCCTGTAGTCACGGCTGGCGTCGAAGCAGAAGTTGCCAAGAACGTTGTAGTCTTCAGCGATGCCAAACTGGGAATCAAGCCTTACGAAAACAGTCCTGCTTCTTCTGTTAGCGTCCAGCTAGGAGTCGGCTACGGATTCTAAGATTAACGCTCTCTCTATCGTTCTTGGCGGTGTTTGGTTCGAGATATTTTGACTTAACTGACTTCTAACAAAGTGGGACAGGTTGATAAAGCCTGTCCCACTTTGTTTTTATAGCGGTTCTCACTTGGGTTTGATACACCGCACAGTAGGGTAGCTATGCTAACCTACCGATGGAGCTGATTCAATGGACGGCTTAAGATTGCTAGGCTCAAAAATCGGGTTAGGCGCGAAGACTCGACGCTCTTACTTGCATCACTGCATCCCTGCATCACGGTGTGGCGAACCGAAGGGCGTCCTCTGGGGATATCCCTTTCTGCAAGAATTGTTAAAATCTAGGGATTTTCTCACCTATCGCTAAAGATTAAGAATGGTGATAGTACCATGAATGTATACGCCGTAATCCCGATAGATTTTCCGGTGATCCAGTTCAACCGTTCAGCCCCCTAGTTTCCGATGGTTAAATCTCCGATTTCCCCTGTTCAAAAGCTTTCTAAAGTAGAAGGACTCAAAGAACGCAGCAACTTTTTACGCGAACCTGTGGCAACTGAGCTACTGGAAGACACCAACAGCTTCACAGAAGATGCCACCCAGATTCTCAAATTTCACGGATCGTACCAGCAGGATAACCGGGACAACCGGGTGAAGGGTCAGGAAAAAGATTACCAGTTCATGCTGCGTACCCGTAATCCGGGGGGCTTCATTCCACCACAACTGTATCTGACCTTAGACCGACTGGCTGAGGAATATGGCAATGGAACGCTACGCGCTACGACTCGCCAGGGTTTTCAGCTGCATGGAATTTTAAAGAAAAATCTCAAAGCATCCATCGCTGCCATCATTAAAAACATGGGGTCAACGCTGGGAGCCTGCGGCGACCTCAACCGCAATGTGATGACGCCCCCAGCGCCTTATAAAAATCGCCGGGACTACGAATATACCTGGGAGTATGCCAACAATATTGCTGACCTACTGGCACCGCAAACAGGTGCATATTATGAAATTTGGCTAGATGGCGAAAAGTCCATTAGCGCGGAAGAAAACCCAGAGGTAAAGGCGGCGCGGCAACGCAACGGCAACGGCACCGTCGTTCACGGGAAAGAAGAACCGCTATATGGTGATCGCTATATGCCCCGGAAATTTAAGTGTGCCGTAACGGTACCGGGGGATAATTCGGTTGACCTCTATTCCCAAGATGTCAGTTTGGTGGTGATGACCAACGCCGAGGGAGAACTAGAGGGATTTAATGTCTTTGCGGGTGGTGGTTTGGGACGCACCCACAACAAAGAAGAGACATTTCCCCGGATGGCAGATCCCATCGGGTATGTAGAGAAACAAGATATCTACGATCTGATCAAAGCGATTGTCGCTACTCAAAGAGATTATGGCGATCGCACAAACCGCCGTCATGCGCGGATGAAATACTTAATCGAAGATTGGGGCGTTGAGAAGTTCCGCGCCAAAGTCGAAGAATACTTTGGCAAACCGCTGGCAGCTTTTAAAGAGTTACCGCCGTTTAAATACAAAGATTTCTTGGGATGGAACGAACAAGGCGACGGCAAGCTGTTTCTAGGAATTCCGATTGAAAATGGTCGGGTGAAGGACGAAGGTAACTTTAAGCTCAGAACTGCACTGCGGGAAATCGTGCAGAAGTTCTCGCTACCGATTCGCCTGACACCCAACCAAAACTTGCTGTTTTACGAAATTGACCCAGCGCAAAAAACCGAAATTCAGCAGATTCTTGACCGCTGTGGCGTTCAGGCAGACCCCAATCAACTTGACCCGTTGGTGCGCTATTCAATGGCTTGCCCCGCCATGCCGACTTGCGGCTTGGCAATTACCGAATCTGAACGGATCATGCCGGATCTGTTGAATCGGGTTCGGGCGCTGCTGAAAAAAGTGGGATTGGAAAACGAACACTTTATCGTGCGGATGACGGGTTGCCCGAATGGTTGCGCTCGTCCCTATCTGGCAGAATTAGGATTTGTCGGGAGTGCGGCTGAATCTTATCAGATTTGGCTGGGGGCTTCACGCGACCAAACGCGACTCTCTAGAGCCTATATGGATCGGCTGCACATTAACGAGCTAGAAACCGAATTAGAGCCGATTTTCGTTTACTTCAAGCAGTCGCGGCAACCCCAAGAAGGTTTTGGGGATTTCTGCGATCGCGTCGGTTTTGATGCGATTCGTCAATTTACAGTTGACTATGAGTCGGAAGCAGTCTCTCCTCAGTCAGATACTGGGTTGATAAATGAGGTGGTGCTGCCAGAAGAATCAGAAATTGCAGTTGCAGCTAAAATCCGTCGTCGGATCAATGTCCGGGATGATGTTTACAGCCGCTTGAAAGCAGAAGCAGCCCGTCAGGGTAAGCCCATGACTCAATTGGCAACTGAGGTAATCGAAGCTTTCTTACAGGCGAATCAAAAGCCTAACGAGTAATCCGGCTGGCGACTCAGTAATCTTAAAGTCTGGTTGATTCCCCTAATTTCCCAGAACCCCAACCCTTTCCTGCTTGCGGGGAGGGGTTCTTTATATGATGGGCAAGTAGACGGATTTGAAATGAGTCTTCAATCATTCAACTCAGCCGTAACAAGACGCCCGGAGAGACTCTACCTCCGAGTTACATCTAGGGATTGATGGATCTAGTAGCAGAAAATACCAAAATTTCAACATCAAGGATTAAAAAATCAATTCTGCATTTGTGGATTCGCGATGCAGATATGGCAATCGGAGGGAAAAATGACTGTAGCTGAAAATAAGCGTGCTGTGGGGGTATTTTCTAATCGTCAAGATGCAGAAACTGCACTCGATGAAGTTAACAAAGCTGGCTTCCCAATAGATAGGGTTTCGGTAATTACCACACAAGCAAAACCTGACGATCAACTTGCCGGTGCGAATATGAGCGATCGCATTGGTGATGAAGCTAGCGTCACTGCTGCCACAAAAGCTAACGCAAATACGAACGTCGGGCTGTTTGGCGGCATATTCACCAGTCTTAGCACTTTAGCCGTTCCTGGTGTGGGGGCTGTAATGGCAGCGGGTGGTCTGGGCTTGACACTAGCCGGTACGATTGCTGGTGTTGGGATTGGAACAGCGGCAACGAATCGCCTGATTGAGGCATTAACCGATCTCGGCATTCATGAAGATGACGCTAAAGTTTATAGCGATCGCCTGTTCTACAATTACTATTTGGTAATTGTGGATGGAACAGACGAGGAAATCGCCAAAGTTGAAGGAGTTTTTCGCGAGCGGGGAATTCAGGATTGGGCTGTTTATAACCGACCCAACGATTCACCTGTCTTGTCCTAAATTTCCAAGAATACCAAGATCCAATTTTCACCAAGTTAGGTGAATCTAGATTTGAGAAAGTTTCACTAAACTTTTCTCAAATCTATTTTGTCCTTACTTTTTTGTTGATCGGTAGTGGGGAATTGTGCCCTAACTTTCCCCCTAAACTGATTGCTCAATCAATTCCTACGATGGTTGCGGTGATTGTTGGATCGGAATCTCGATCGCAAATTCTGCTCCTTGTCCGGGTGCCGAAATGCACCGCAACTGTCCCCCATGTGTCTCTGTCACTATCTGATAGCTAATCGCTAATCCCATCCCGGTTCCCTTTCCAACCGCCTTGGTGGTGAAGAAGGGGTCAAATAACCGTTGCTGAATATCTTCAGCAATCCCCGCTCCATTATCTGCAATCCGAATCGCAATTTGTTTTGATGCCAAAACTTGCGTGCGAATTGTAATTCGACCGGGGTTGGCTTGCCGGTCTTGATAGCTACGCTTGAAGTTAAACTCCTCTATAGCATCAATCGCATTGCTGAGGAGGTTCATAAATACCTGGTTGAGTTGTCCGGCATGGCACTCAATTTTAGGTAACTGACCATACTCCTTGACAACTTCAATGGCTGGATGATCTGGCTTCGCCTTAAGACGGTTTTGCAAAAGCATCAGCGTGCTATCAATGCCCTGGTGAATATCCACATCCTTGACTTCTGATTCATCCAAACGGGAGAACACGCGCAGCGAGTAAACAATATCACGAATACGCTGAGCGCCAACTTGCATCGAGGCAAGGAGTTTGGATAAATCTTCTTTGAGAAATTCCAGTTCCATGTCCTCTGCTTTGTCTTGAATCTGGGGCGTGGGCTGAGGATACTGCTCTTGGTACAGCTGAATCAACTCTAGTAAATCTTGGATGTAAGAGCTGGCATGAGTGAGATTGCCGTAGATAAAGTTGACTGGATTATTGATTTCGTGGGCAATGCCTGCCACCATCTGACCCAAACTAGACATTTTCTCGCTCTGCACCAGATGGAGTTGGGTCTGGTTAAGTTTGCTCAGCGTTTGGTTGAGCAGTGTAATCTGTTGTTGGGTTTGGTTGTAAAGCTGAGCCTGAGTAATGGCAACTGCTAACTGATCGACAACTGCTTTGAGTAATTCCCGATCTAGTGGACTTAGGGAATGAGCGTGCAACCCAATGAGATAGCCGCAGCAGCCATCTAAAAGCGGGATAGGGAGTGCAAGGTAGGCGTGAGCTTTCAACTCTAGAGGTGTTTGCTCTAACTCAGCATCAACAAACAACAGATGAAGTGCTTCTGTCTGCTGTAGACAAGCTGCTATGTCTATACACGAATTGGACTGAAACTTTCTTGGCTGAATCGTCAATGTTTGGGCGTGAGAGTCGCCAACCAGCTCAAGGGTTTGGGATTGGGGATCGTACCAGCCAAACAGCACTCTATCAAGCTGTGTTAAGGTTGCCAGTTCTGTAACCGTCGTCTGAACAATGGTTTGTAGCTCTAAAGATTCTCGAATGCGACGCACCAAACGGTTGAGTAGAGCTTCCTGTTCGGCACGAGTGCGAGTTTGCTCAAACAGCTGCACCTGTCGCCATGCACCCATTAGGGCAATCAGCAACAATCCGCCTAAAACGGTCGCTAGGAGGTTGAGTGCGCCTAAGTTAGATTCGATATTCTGGCGAGGAATAACCAGTGCAATTGACCAATCCGCTTCTTTTAGGGGTACGTAGGCAACGTAGTTCCAGCTGTCATTGACTCGTATTAGTTTAATCCCTGCTTGTTTGGCAACCATTGACTGGGCGATCGCTGCCAGTGCCGGATTGGAAGATTGTAAGAAGCTGGGTGCCTGATGCTCTGCGGAGCCAATCATCTTGGGGTCAGGATGGGCAATCGCCACCCCTGTGGAGTTGAGTGCAAAGGCATAGCTGCCAGCTCCCTCTTGGAGCCTGCTGACTACCTGAATCACTCGGTCAACTTTAATCGCTCCACCCATTGCTCCCAGCACTTGAGTCCCTGCAACCCCCATAATTGGAGCGCTGATATTGATTTGTAGAAGGCCTGTGGTGCGACTGACTACGGGATTCGCGGCACTGACTTGCCCTGACATTGCCTTGATAAACCATTCCCGGTCTTTAATATTTTTGCGATGAGGACCGACGCTGGTATTTGCACCCCAACCCTCGGAGTTGACAATTGACAGCTGGTGAATTTCTTTAAACCGTTGCAATTCCGACTTTAAATAAGGCTGGGCGACTGACCAATCTATAGAGCGCACGAGGGGACTGTTCGCCAGCATCTCTACCTCAGTCTTCCGATTAGATAGCCACTGGTCAATCTCATCTCGTCCCTGCTGGACTTTCAGTAACGCTTGTTGCTGGAGGTTCTCCAGAATCAGTCCCCGCACAACCTGATAGCTAACTACAGCGATCGCACTCACCCCCAAAGTTGACCCTGCCAGTATCGATAAAACAATTAGGTCACGAGGTTGCCATCTTTGCTTGTAGCGATGCTGCTTTTTTGGCAGCCTTAACCAAAACGCTTTAGAAAAATTGAATTTCCCCAATTTGGGAAATGCTTCCCGGCTACTTTTTTGGCTAGCTGAGTTAGCCTGGTTGTTTAGGATGGACACTCTTACTGCTACCTGCTATCGACTTGAGAAATAGGAGATTTCCAAGGAATTTAAGATTGCAAAAGTTGAAAGAGTTCAATGTTATGCTCCACAATCAGCTAGTTTTCTCTAAGAATCATATGGAGATGTTCTGCTCTCGCAACTCTTTTACCTGTAAATTTAGATACTACCACCGGATAATTGAACCAGCATTGGCACAATTGCTGAATCTTCATCCTGTTAAAAATCTCAAGTTTAAAGGTCAATTGAATAAATTCGATTCTTCCTCAAGTCGCGAGCAATGAGCGTGTCGAGGGAACTCAAGCTCAGTGCGGCTTAGGGCTAACAATGGATTCGCAAGTTAAGCTCGCATCTTTTCCCTTTTCGGGCAGGGTATTGGGAAAGGATACCTATATTTTCCAGCTTTACAGATATATCGCACATTCTGCACCCCCTACTGTCACAATCGGTTATTTCGGTTTTTTTATCTAACAAAGGTGATTTATGATACAAAAAAATGTAAATATGTTTTGCGATCGCAAGCCCAAAATTTTTAAATGTCGAAAATTCGGAGTATGGCAGTTTAGGTTGTGGAATGGAGGTTAAATCAGCGTGCAGATAGCGGCTGGTTGTGCAAGCAGCATTCTTCCGCTCCAGGGTCGCCTGCATTAGATGGTACGGGGAGAGATCGCCTGTGAAAATTGACCTGTTCAAAGACAGTTACGTAGTGATAAAAATCCTTTCTGTCAATGACTAGGAGGGGAAGAGAATGAAGAGAAACTAGCCCCATTCTGGCTAATAGATGGAAGGATATCGCACCGGCTATCGTTCAATTTTACGCATTAAGATAGAGGGATTTGTGCCCAAGAACCACACTTGAACAGCTAGAGGTGGCGGGGTTAGTCCGCGAGACTCGCCCGCGGCTTGAACTTTCACAGGAAAAGTTCGCAACGCTACTTGGGTATCGTTCCATAGTGTGAATCGATGGGAAAACAAACGAACGTGCCCCTTACCACTCGGTTGGAAGCAGATTGAAACACTGCTGCAATCATAATGGGGGAACAGGTCGAAGACGACTAGCCAGGTATTTCGAGGAGCAGGAGTTGCGCCAGTGACATTTGCAGACAAAGGAAGGGCTGCTGACAGCATTTTTGTTGCAGGCGGCGAAATGGGGAATTTGATGCGATCGCTCGATTGGTCGCAGACTCCCTTAGGAGATGTAACCTACTGGCCCCAAAGTTTGCGGAGCGCTGTCAGCATTTTGCTGCCTTCAAAAGCTCAGATTTGCCTGTTCTGGGGAACTGAATTGATCGCGCTCTACAACGATGCTTATCGCCCTGCTTTGGCATCGAAGCATCCTTGGGGGCTGGGTCGCCCTGCTCGTGAGCTGTGGAGCGAAGTTTGGGACGCGCTCAAACCCTTGCTAGATGGAGTTGTCACGAGTGGAGAAGCATTCTGGGCGCGAGATCATTTGTTCTTTCTCAATCGCTACGGGTACAGCGAGGAAACTTACTTTGATGTATCCTATGACCCCGTGCGGGACGAGAGCGGGGAAGTCGGCGGCGTTTTTTGCATCGTCAGCGAGACAACCGGGCGGGTTCTGGGCGATCGCCGCTTACAAACATTAAGCTTACTGGCGAGCAAAACAGCTCAAGCCAAGACGGTTGAAGCTGCCTGTAGAACGGCAATTCAGGCTTTAGCCACCAATGCTCACGATATTCCGTTTGCCCTGCTTTATCGAGTGGCGGCAGATGGCAAGCAAGCGACTCTGGTTGAAACGGCTGGATTCGAGGCGGAAACCTCAGCAACGCCAGCAATCGTAGACCTGACTCAAGACAATGACGGATGGGGATTGAGACGAATTCATCAGACTGGGCAAGCCGTTATTGTTGATGTAGGAACTCGCTTCGGGGCGTTACCGAAGGGCACCTGGGACAAGTCGCCTGCTGCTGCCTGGGTTGTGCCAGTGACCCAATCGGGACAACCTCAGATTGTTGGGTTTTTGGTGTTGGGAATCAATCCCCATCGAGCCTTTGAGAATGAGTACCGAGAATTTTTTGATTTGGTGGCAGGCAATGTCACGAATGCGATCGCAAATGCCCGCGCGTTTGAAGAAGAACGCCAGCGAGTCGAAGCACTGGCAGAACTGGATCGCGCCAAAACGTCCTTCTTCAACAATATCAGCCACGAATTCCGTACTCCCCTAACGCTGATGCTATCGCCGCTAGAGCAGACGCTAGCCGAATTAGAGGGAAACATTCCGACCAAAGCGCGATCGCAACTCGAACTGGTGCAGCGCAACGGGAAGCGCTTGCTGAAGCTCGTCAATACCCTGCTCGATTTTTCGCGCATTGAAGCCGGACGCACTCAGGCAAACTACCAGCCAACCGATTTGGCAACCTATACGGCTGAATTAGCGAGTCTATTTCGTTCTACCGTTGAGCAAGCGGGACTGCAACTTACGGTTGATTGTCCTCCCTTGCCAGAACCGATTTATGTAGATCGGGATATGTGGGAGAAGATTGTGTTGAATCTGCTCTCGAATGCCTTTAAGTTCACGTTTGAAGGAGAAATTGCGGTGGTTCTGCGTCCGGTCGGAGACCATGTGGAACTGATGGTGCGCGACACGGGGACGGGTATCCCAGCCGCCGAGCTTCCCAAACTGTTTGAGCGGTTTCATCGCGTTGAGGGCGCACGGGGACGCACCTTTGAAGGTACAGGAATCGGGCTATCGTTGGTGCAGGAACTCGTGGATTTGCAAGGTGGAGCGATCGCTGTTGACAGTACGCTGGGTCGGGGCAGTACCTTCACTGTGCGGCTGCCAATGGGAACGGCTCATTTGCCGAGTGATGACATTCACGCCAGCCGCGCCCAAGCCTCCACCGCTTTTGGTGCAATTCCTTATGTTGAAGAAGCTTTAGGTTGGCTACCCGAAGAAAATGCAGCGCCGAGGTTGCAGACCGCAGAAAACGCTCAACGAACCTCAGATGCTCCAATCTCGACAGCTACCGCCCGGATTCTGCTAGTCGATGATAACGCCGATATGCGCGACTATCTGCACCGCCTCCTCAGCCAGTTTTATCAGGTGGAAATGGCGAAAGATGGCGAAACCGCTCTAACTGCCGTATATAATCGTGTGCCTGACCTGATCCTCAGCGATGTGATGATGCCAGGAATGGATGGTTTTGAGTTGCTCAGGCGGTTAAGAGCTGATGCCAAAACTCGCGAAATTCCATTTTTGCTGCTATCTGCTCGCGCCGGAGAAGAATCGGCAATTGAAGGACTGGAAGCTGGAGCCGATGATTATCTGGTGAAGCCCTTTAGCACCCGCGAATTGCTTGCCCGCGTTGCTGCCAATATAGAACTTGGGCGATCGCGCCAAGCAGCTAGTCAGCAGCGCTTTCGCTTCCTGGCTGAATCTATTCCCCAAATGGTTTGGACGGCTGATGCCAGCGGTTGGGTAGATTATTACAGCCCCGGCTGGTTTGACTACACCGGATTGACGTTGGAGCAAATCCAGGGGAGCGGTTGGCAAAACACACTCCATCCAGACGATCGGCTCCGGACTATTGAGGCGTGGACTCAATCCACTGAAATGGGCACAAACTACGATATCGAACATCGTTTGAGAAGGGCAGATGGAATTTATTGTTGGCATCTCACCCGCGCCCTACCCATGCGCGACGAAAACGGTCAAGTCATTCGCTGGTTTGGTACCTGCACGGATATTACCGAGCGCAAACAAGCAGAAGAAGCTTTGCGAGAAAGTGAGGAGCTAAAGCAAAGCATTCTAGAGAGCAGTACTGACTGCATCAAAGTCTTAGCGTTGAACGGTGAAATTCTCTACATCAATCCTGGTGGGCTGTGTCTTTTAGAAATCGACGAGCCGAAATCTATCCTTTATCGCGTCTGGGCTGATTTGTGGGAGAGCGAAGATTATGAAAAAGCCCAAGCCGCGATCGCTGCTGCCAAAATCGGCAACATCTCTCAATTTCAAGGCTATCGCCCTACCACCAAGGGCACACCGAAATGGTGGGATATCATTATTACGCCGGTGCGAGATGCTAAGGGACAGGTGGTGCAACTGCTTGCTATTTCACGGGATATTACGGAAGCGAAGCGCATTGAAGCCGAACGCCAACAAGCTGAACTAGCACTGAGAGAAGCCCATGTGCAGTTAGAATCTGCTTTGGCAGCAGGAGCCGTCTACACTTGGCGCTGGAGTATTCCCGGCGATCGCGTCAGGGTCAATGCTGCGTTTGCTCGCCTGTTTGCTGTAGACCCGGTGAGTGCGACATCAGAAGGCTTGCCGATCGAGTTCTTTATCAACTCCATGCACGAGGAAGACCGTCCTCGCGTTTCAGTTGCAATTGAGCAGGCGATCCACACAGGTGAGGAATATGCTGCTGAGTACCGCGTTCGGACTGTCAGTGGTGAGGAACGTTGGCTAACGGCACGGGGTCGAGTTGAGTATGATGCAGCAGGGAAACCTGTTTCTTTTCCTGGCGCACTCGTCGATATTACCGAGCGCAAACAAGCAGAAGTGGCCTTGCGCCAATCAGAGGAACGCTATCGAACGCTGTTTGAGTCCATTGACGAAGGCTTTTGCCTCATCGAAATGCAGTTTGATGCAAATAACAAGCCGATCGATTACCGCTTTTTGGAGACTAATCCGGCGTTTGGGAAACAAACGGGACTCGAACAGGCAGCGGGCAAAACGGCGCGTCAGCTCATTCCAAATCTTGAAAAGCACTGGTACGAGATTTACGGCAAAGTCGCCCTAACAGGTGAATCCATTCGCTTCGAGAATGGTTCCCAAGTGATGAACCGTTGGTTCGATGTTTATGCGTTCCGCGTTGGGCAGCCGGAGAGCCGAAAAGTTGCCGTACTGTTCAAAGATATTAGCGATCGCAAGCGTAGTGAAATCGAACGAGAACAAATTCTGCAACGAGAACAAGCCGCACGGGAAGCTGCCGAACAGGCAAATCGCATTAAAGATGAGTTTCTAGCCGTACTGTCTCACGAGTTGCGATCGCCTCTCAACCCGATCTTGGGCTGGTCTCAGCTACTGCAAAACCGCAAGATGGATCAAGTGCGAACGACTTATGCCCTACAGATCATCGAACGCAATGCCAAACTGCAAGTGCAGCTCATTGATGATTTGCTCGATGTTTCTCGAATTCTCCAAGGCAAACTCAGCCTCAATGTCGATCCGGTCAATTTAGCAACCACCATCACCGCCGCACTAGAAACAGTGCAGTTAGCCGCCGCCGCCAAATCGATTCAAATTCAAACAATCCTGGAACCAGAGGTTGGGCAAGTTTTAGGCGATTCAGGTCGCTTGCAGCAAGTCATTTGGAACTTGTTATCCAACGCCGTCAAGTTTACCCCGTCAGGAGGACGAGTTGAAATTCGCTTAAAGCAGATAGAGGCTGAAGCTCAAATTACGGTCAGCGACACAGGTAAAGGGATTCTCCCCCAATTTCTGCCCTATGTCTTTGAATACTTTCGCCAAGCTGATAGCGCCACGACTCGACAATTTGGTGGATTAGGATTGGGCTTAGCGATCGTCCGTCAAATCGTTGAATTACACGGTGGCAGTGTTCGTGCAGATAGCGCTGGGGAAGGGCAGGGAGCCACTTTTACGGTGAAATTTCCGTTGATGTCGCAGCACTCAACCATTCCTCAAATCGTTCGCGAGTCCAAACCTCTCTCAGGCTTGCAAGGTATCAAAGTGTTAGTGGTAGATGACACGACAGATATGCGCGAGTATGTCGCCTTTGTCTTAGAACAGGAAGGGGCAGAGGTTGTGGCTGTCGGTTCAGCAGCGGAAGCTCTTGCCACGTTAGCTCAGTTTCAGCCAGCGGTGCTGGTGAGTGACATTGGGATGCCCGAAATGGATGGGTATATGCTGTTGCGGCAAGTGAGACGGTTGCCCGCAGAGCAAGGTGGTGAGATTCCGGCGATCGCTCTCACGGCGTATGTGGGGGAACTAAATCAACAACAAGCGATCGCTGCCGGATTCCAGCGGCACCTTTCTAAGCCGATCGAGTCAGCCGCGTTAATTGCAGCGATCGTCGATCTCATCAAGAATGCAAATTAAGACTGCTTGCTTAGTGGTTCAATACTGCCCCTTCTGGGCTTTTTGGTGAGGGATTAGGAGTAAAGTTTCAAATGTATTTCACTCAAGCGACTGCTATCGCAATCCTATTTAAGTTGTGAGCCAGCCCTTCCGATCCCCGACTTCTATCTCGAAGTCGGGGATCTCGGCTTTAGGAATTCTTTAGGAGCGCTATATATATTTTCTTTTATCTGGATGAGGATAGCAGAGGATTGTAGATATTAGATGTCGGTAAAGTTTGTTGCGACAGATTTTCTAGAAACCTGGGTGTGTCAAGTGCCGGTTTAAAGACGAGGGGGGAAAATCAAAATTTTCTTCTATTTTTGTTTTATTTAGGCGATGATTCGCACTCTTTAAAGCTTCCTTTGTCGGGGGGTGAGTGCAGGTGTCTTAGAAACCTCTTGCCATGAGCTTAATCTGGTTTACCCAGGTTAAACACCTGCTAAAAATTTTTGCCCCCCGGAGTCCGGATACCGTACCAGGAGATGATCCCCAGGATAGATGAACAAAACCTATGTTCAGTTCTATCTTTATTTATCAGAGCGGTCAACACGCTTAATATTCGGTCTTAGGGCATTAGCATCTCGCAACCAAAAAGTTTCATTAACCACATCTTTTTTTAAGGTTCGGGAAGCTCAAAGTTAATTTATTTTTTCAGATTGTGTTCGCCTATACATTCGCTTGAGTGACCAAGGCTTCAGGGGTGTACTTTTTGTGAATAAGGAGTTTAATAAAATGCGAATGAATACTTGCCATTGTTGCGGCAGTCCTCTTCTACGTCATGCGCGACAAAATGGGGTTTATTGGTTTTGTACTTCATGCCGACAAGAAATGCTGCCTGTAGCCCTGGATCAAACACTTCCACTTCATCAAGCGGTTCAGGGAGCGCGATCGCTTTCTCTGAAACTGGTGAAACCATAAAACAGTTCCCTTCCCTTATTTGGGAAGGAAGAAATACCTAACTGTTAGATAAAGAAAAACTGAAAAGTCCGTTTTCAGCCTGGTGCTACTGTTCCCAAGCTGAACCTGGAAACCAATTTGCCGTCATGTCAGGCGTCAAAATTCATCTGCCCTGATAAAATCAGCTTGGACTCGGTTAGGGGCAGTGTATCATGCTGGCAGCGGTACTTTACGGACAAACGGATCTACGCCTAGAACAGGTCGCTGACCCTACACCCTCTGCTGGTGAGGTGGTGATTCAAGTGGCTGCGGCAACGACTTGTGGCACCGATCTAAAGGTTTGGCGGCGCGGCGGTCATGCAAAGATGCTGAAGCCTCCTACCTTGTTTGGTCATGAAGCAGCGGGGCGGATTGTGGCGGTAGGAAGCGGAGTCCAAGGTTGGCAAGTGGGCGATCGCGTCGTTGCTAATAATTCTGCTCCTTGCATGAATTGTTTCTTCTGTCAACGTCAAGAATATTCTCTTTGCCCTAACTTGACGTGGAATAACGGCACGTTCGCACAGTATTTAAAAATTCCCGCCCCGATTGTGCAACACAACCTGTTGCCCATCCCAGATGACTTGCCCGATGCCTTGGCATCGATGACTGAACCGTTAGCCTGCGTGCTGCATGGGGTAGCACGTTCTAATGTAAAGTCGGGCGATCGCGTTGTGGTGCTGGGAGATGGGGCAATTGGGCTAATGTTTGTGGCGGTACTGGCGCATCAATCGGCGTCGGTGTTGCTCTTTGGGGGAAATGACCAACGGCTGGAAATTGGGAAAAAGCTAGGCGCTGTAGAAACGTTTAATTATCATCATCTGACAGATATACCGAGTGCGGTAAAAGAGCGAACCGACGGCTGGGGCGCAGATGTGGTGATAGAAGCGACGGGTGTACCCGCAGTTTGGGAGAGTGCGATCGCGTGTGCCCGTCCGGGTGCTACCGTCAATCTATTCGGGGGATGTCCGCGCGATACCACCATCACCGTCAATACCGAACAACTCCACTACAGCGAACTCACTCTAAAAGGCGTTTTTCACAACACCCCAAAATATGTACGAGATGCTTTATCTCTATTGGCGAGTCGCGCCATCCCCTTGGAATTGCTCATCAGCGAACATCAGCCTTTAAAGCATTTAGAGCAAGTGTTCCAAGATATGAAGAATCGTAAGGTAATTAAGGTTGCTATCGACCCCAGCATGGCATCTTAAGAATAGGGATAGCTAAGAACAGGGTGCTGATTGGTGAAGTGTGTTTGCAGGTTTAAGGTCTAAATGAAAAGCGTTAAATTTTGGTCAGTTCTGTCATTGGGAATTTTACTAGCATTAGGAGCCACGAAAAGTGCTGACGCCCTACCCGGACAGAAAACAGAAGAAGTGATTGCCTGGATTAATTCTAATCCCACCCTTCGACCTTCTACAGGGGATGGGCTATTAGTGCAAAAGACCAATACAGCCGCCCAGCGATTTACTTTTCTCGCAACTGTCCTTCCTCCCGGCAGAGTCACTTTTCTTAAAGATCGGGGCACGATTCGCAGCGAACGCTTTTCTTTTTTTGACATGGTTAATGGCGTTACGCCACAACGTCTAAAAGAATCGCTGCGGGTAATTTATGGCCCAGATATCTATCAAGACTACGACCGTTCCCGAATTGTCTACGAATATCCCACACCACAAACTGTAGACTTAGCTCGTCGGCAGCGGCTTCCGCTTTTGGCGGCTCAACAGGGTGAACTGCGCTTAGGAGAGCGATTTGGCTACTGGATGGAAATTGCCCAAACCAAGGAAGGGAAGGCGTATAACGGTCAAATGGTCATTTTCTTGAGAGAGGATTTAGACAAGTTGGAGACGGAACTGCGCGATCGCTAAATTATAGGAATGGCAAATTGCTAATGATTAACTAAATTCAAAAATTAGCAATTTGTCATCTGAATTTAGTTGCGACCGACCTAAAAAAATAGAGACGCGATTTATTGCGTCTCTATTAAATCGTGAGTGCAATCTGTAGCGGCATTGGTCGTTTACAAGGACTACTTATTTTTACCCTTATCTTTGTTCTTGCCTTTTCCGTTGCCATCAAATTGTGTAGTGCCAGTGTTTTCAGGAGGCGATACCTGTTGGCTTGGTGCCTCTATCGATGGCGCAGTGGATGCGGCTGGTGATGGCTTTGGAACTTCCGCTGGCTTTAGCGCTACAACCAAGCCGGTTACAGCAGTGAGAATGGCAGCAGTTGCGGTCATAATGCCCGGAACGGTATGAAACCATCCCTGTGATTTTGGTTCTTCAGACATCGGTGAATTTCTAGAATTTCCTGTTAATTTAATACGGCTAATTACTCGGATTTCCGAATAAACGGTGCGAGTATAACAAATGCGATCGCGTCCGGCAAACGGGAAATATACCAGATTTCACGCTATCTATCGCTTTCCTCTCCCGCCTGCAAATCAGGGAGATGCACGCCAAAACTTGATTTTGTTTTCTGGTTCTTCGCGGCTACTGCCAACAGTGGGGGTGAAACTCTCTCCGAGGGTCGCTAGAGTAGATGGTATCCCAACACAGCTAAATCAGGATAAAGCGACAAGACTAGGAATCGCTAACCAACGAGAAGACCTGATATTTTTGGGTTCTGATAGAAGGTGTATTCATGAGCAGCAAACAAGACTACACTGCACAAATGCTTGACGGATGGATTTACCAAATCGTACCGGGACGCTACGGGCATCATCTGGAAATTTGGAACCCGCAAGGCAATCCATATCGCAGCTTAAAGGCTTTTGTGCAATACGAGGAAGCTGTAGCATTTGTCGAATCTCTAATTGCTTTGAGTAATCACGAAAGCCATTGGGTTCCTAACAACGAGGACAGCGTTCGCTTTGACCGGATGATGCAACAGCTAGTTTGCGTCGAATGCGACGATTTTATCTATCAAGAGTGGCACGTTAAACCCTATGAAGATTCTGACAACAACTGGAATCTTTATGCCATTAATCCAGTCATTGGGAAAACCGAGATTTTACTGAAGCGACAAGCAGATTTACAGGAAGCGATCGCTCTGGTTAAGGCTAAGATTGATGCAATTGAGCCGGGTGGCGTGCCAGCAAGCGATCGCGCTAACGTCGTAGCTACCAGATGCTAAGCCTAAAGCCAAGAGAGCACCGCTACACCAATCCAAAACCAGAGCTATTTCGCTTGTTTCGTTTATTGCGTTCGTTTCAAAATGTTGTTCACGCAATTCTATCACTCTGGTAAAATAATAATAGGAGATTGATAGAAGAAAGTTAATCAGAAATCAAAATACTTTCTAAGCCCATTTCTGGTTTTGGATATTGTGGATTCATTGCTTCAAGAGTGTCAGCAATTGTACGAGCAATAACTAAATTGCGGTACCACTTATTGTTAGCAGGCACCACATACCAAGGGGCATACTCAGTCGAGCAATTAATAATTGCATCCTCAAATGCCTTCTGGTATTCATCCCAAAATAGACGTTCTTTCAAGTCGTTGCTTGAAAATTTCCAATGCTTATCTGGATCTTCTAAACGACTTTGTAACCGTCGTTTTTGCTCGTCTTTAGAAATGTGCAGAAAAAACTTGATTACCGCAATGTTATTAAGCGTGAGCATATGCTCAAACTCATTAATAATGTGATAGCGCTCCCGCCATACATTCTCTGGTACCAGTTGTTTCACCCGGACGATTAATACGTCTTCGTAATGCGAGCGATTGAAGATAGTAATCATCCCTCGTAACGGCGTCCGCTGGTGATAACGCCAGAGAAAATCATGACCTGCTTCTTCTTCACTAGGTTTTTTGAATGACCAAACCTGGCAACCTTGCGGATTTACACCACCAAATACGTGTTTAATGGTGCCATCTTTGCCTCCTGTATCCATCGCTTGCAGGACAATGAGTAGGCTGCGCTGATGTTCAGCATATAGACGTTCTTGTAAATTTTGAAGGCGTTGGCGCTGATGTTGCAGTTCCTGTTCAATATCTTTCTTATTTTTATAGTCCTCCGAAGCATTCGGATCGACAGATGCTAAGACAAACTTCTCTCCAGGATGAACGCGATAGTGGGGATAATTGGGTTTTGGGGGTGGAGAGTCAACGACAATTTTTTCGGGTGCCATTTCAAAAGCAACTTTGGCTGTTGCTTTTGCAGCCGCTTGTTGAGTCTTATGTTCTTCTCCTGTAGATGCATCGGTAGTTGTCGAACTATTGTTTGGTAGATTGCTTGATTGGCTCATGGTATCTCCTTATTAAAAAGCTTTCACAGCAGCACATTTAATCTTCAGAAAATGGACTTGACAACGTCTGGTAAATTGTAAATTTTGAAATTTTCATGAAATTTTTTGCCTATTCGGTTTGGTTATTTACCAGACGGGTAATGCTTCCATAAGGGATATCAGGCTGCTATTTCCGTTTTCATCTCTAGAGATTCTTTAAAATTAGATAAGCACCGTAAATACATTCAAAAGTGATGTAAAATTCCGCAAGAAAACGATTTATTCCATCAATCTGAGTTGATGGTGTAACTGGGAAATGTTTTGTTTGTTACATTATCAGTGTTGAACTTTTACCGGGTGTCTACATCAGTCTGACGGTGTAAAGGTTGAGTTTTCCTCAGCATCACCTTAATGTCCGTCGTACTGAGGCACTAATCATATCTACGATAAAAGTGAGGGCGAGAAAGACGATTAGAGTGGTTAGGAGACCTTTGTAGTCAAAGCTACTCAGTTGTTCCGCGAGCAAGCGACCTAATCCACCCGCACCCACTAATCCGACGATGACGGTGGCGCGGATGCAGACTTCCCAACGGTAGAGGATATAAGCGATAAAGCGGGGCAAAGTGCGGGGTAAGACGCCGTAGAGGAAGACTTGGGAACCAGTCGCGCCCAAAGCTTTAAGCGATCGCAAGGGACGTTCATCTAGATTTTCCGTTACTTCCGCCATCAGACGCCCTAGGATACCTAAGTTGTGTAAACCGAGGGCGATCGCTCCCGGTAAGATCCCTGGAAACAATACAAATAGAAAGATTAACGCCCAAATAGGTTCGGGGACGGCACGAGCAAATAGCAGTAGGAAGCGGCTAAAAATTAGTACAGCAGTTGCTCGTAGATCCCCCCTAGCCCCCCTTAAAAAGGCGGGTATTAGAGTCGCTGTCCCCTTTGATGAGGGGGGTTTGCTGGATCTTCTGCCAGTATCGAAAATCCCTCCTGGCAACAGGAAATTATTCGCTGCTGGGAAAGATAATAGAATGCCACCTAATCCAGCCCCAGCCATTGCCAGGATGGACATGGCAAGGGTTTGGGCCGAAAGGGTAAATAGTTGACTTAGCTGACTCCCATCCGGTGGGAAGACATCCTGAAACACTCCTGCCAATCGCTGTGCGGTTCGCGGTGCCCAAAGTTTTGAGAAATCAGCTTGGACGTACCAGAAGGAGAAGATGACTAAAACAATGCCGCCCAGAAATGACACCTGCACGACTGGATCTTTTTGATAAAACCGCTGTTTGCGCCCTTGGAGATTCAGGACGTTCAAATCCAGGCGACTCGGCGCACCCAAACGACGGCGCAACAAAGCACTCCAAAAATCCGTAGCACCATTTAATAAAATTAGGGCAATTAAAAACGTCCACATCTGCTCATAGCGCAGAGATTGGAGGCTGAGGAGAATTTGATACCCCAGTCCACCTGCACCAATAATCCCCAGTACAGCGGCGGAACGAATCGAACACTCAAACCGATAAAAAGCGTAGGACAGCAGATTTAGAAAAGCTTGGGGAATCAAGCTATAGGCAAAGGCATTCAGAGGGGGAACGCCGCTATTGAGGAGTGCCATGAGTGGCTGGCGGGGGGTTTCGTCTAAAATCTCCGAGAAGACTTTGGCAGTAATCGCACCAAAAGGAATTGCGATCGCTAGCACGGCTACTAGGGGATCGAGTCCAAAAATATTGAGGAAAAATAATCCCCAAATTAACTCGTGAATTGCTCTGGGGATTGCTAAAAGTCCTCGTACTACCACCCAAGGAGGCTGAATTTTGAGTTTTAGAAACGCGCGCGATCGCGTCTGAGTTTTGAGTTTTGAATTTGAGACAGATTGCCACCATATCTCAGAAGAAAAAACACCCCCTACTAACCCAATTAGCACGCTGAAGAAAGTACCACACACGGCGTAAGCGAGGGTTTTCAGGGTGGAATCTAGAGTGAGTTGGAGAAATTCCAGGCTGAGATCGGGTGAGAATGTAGCAGTGATAAAGCGCCAAACAAGGTTCCAGCCGCCTTCGTTGATTAAATCTCCCTGGAATACGCCCGCTAAGTGCAACGACCAAATGAGGGATGCGACAAACAGCAATCCCCACACAGTACGCCAGTTAAGCGGTGAGGGGCGCTGAGGGAGAGTAGTTAGTTGGCGATTTAAAGTTTTTTGCATATCAAAGGCAAGAACCCTCTCTTATTTAAAGGGCACTGACATAACCATAAGTCTTCTGTTAGAACCTTAGTAAATTTGTAGCTAACGCTGTTTAATTGCCCCTTAAGTCAATACCCTTCCTCTGTCGCTGCCATATATCTAATCCATAAATCTTGTTATTTCTAATCTAGAGTTTTATCGGCTTATGTAAAACTTAGGTAGTTTGCCCTCTTGCCAATCTTGATAGCTCGTGTATTGAGCCAACCCTTGAGAGCATCAAGTACACTAAATAGTAGAGTTCTCTTGACGCACCTCGTACCGTGTCAGGGTCACAGGTCAGTTCTTCCGAACCTAGCCAGTGGCAAAGGCGTGGCATTGGCTTGTACTCTACACAAACTTAACTACACAGAACTTCGTCATTATTAGCTTAACGATCGTGAAACTCCCCATTCAGAAAATCCTATTTGGTAGCCCCGGAACCGGGAAAAGCCACAGAATTGATTACACAATCATCCCGGAGGATTTAAAAATCACGAATCCGAAGGATAATGTTATCAAAACGGTTTTCCATCCAGACTATACCTATGGCGACTTTATGGGAAAACTGGTTCCCCTTACTAGGGCGGGAAAAAGTGTAGAGTACAACTACTATGAAGGACATTTTCTCAAAGCTTTAGGACGGTCTTACAAAAACATTCAGCTCACAAAACCCAAAAGTTTTGAGCAAATTAACTGGAAGTATGTAAATAATGTTGCATTAGTTATTGATGAGATCAATCGAGGAAATTCTGCTTCAATCTTCGGCGTTTATTTTCAATTGCTTGACAGAGAAAATACAGGATGGTCAAGTTATAGCGTAAATCTTACAGAAATTGAGTTTTATAAATTTATCGAGTTGATAGGAGTAACAATATCTCTGGTCGATGGCAACCTAAAATTTCAGTTTCCCGGCGACAGCCATTTTGTTTTTTTTGATGCTTTAAAAGATAAATTTACTCCCCTGGGAATAGATACAGAGAATAAGACAATAAGGCTCCCGCCTAATCTCTCAATCCTTGCCACTATGAACACCTCCGACAATTCCATTTACTTTATGGACAGTGCCTTCAAGCGGCGTTGGGATTGGGAATTCATTAACTGGGATGATAGTAAGCCTCCTGCTGCCACATATGGAAAAGGGGGAACTTTGGAGGAGAAGGACTGGAGAGAGCTAATTAAAAACCTTAATGGTTTCATAAAAAGTCATCACGCTTCCGTCCGTGGGATTGAGGACAAGCAGATAGGCTATTACTTCATCAAACAGCCTGTCACTACTGAACAGATACAGAATAAGTTAATGTTCTTTCTATGGGACAGCGTTTTCAATCGGGATAAGAAACCGCTTGTGGATCTTCTGGAGAAGGAAAGAGATGAGCTTGTCACATTCGGAGATTTCACTAAACTGCACAATGATTTCATCAAAAAAATAATGGATTTTAAGGTTAATTCTGCCTCAAAACCGTAAATGGGAAATACTAGCCTCTTTTTTTTTACAATCCGTGTTTGACTTTTCAAGCCTTAAGCTGGTAAAAGGTGCCAACAACTTTTTTGTTGGCATCCGTAAATCTGTATCCGGAGATGGTTTCGAGTTCTGTCTTCCAAACGGTTTTGATAACTTTCCGGAGGGAGACTTCGACGAGGTGCGAGATTTCTTTTTCAAGATGTACCGCACCTTTGGCAAGTTTGAGCGCGACAATAAAGATACCAGTCGATTCAAAATAAACACATCTGAATATCAGCGAGAGCAAGATCAGACAACCCTTTCCTCTGGCGGAGTTAGTATGCAGACCGAGGAAGGAGAAGTTTGTGTGCTATACAGCAAGATTAAAATGATTGAGCAGGTGCTGGAAGCTTACGATGACCTTGCTATCAACTCCATCCAAAAGAAAGTTAGACGCACTGAGGATATTGACTATTCCCAGATTCACAAATACTTAGATCGTGCTATTTACCTGGATGACGATGTAATTTACGTCGATGCGATGGATTTGCCGCGTCCGACGTTACGCTATGAAAGCAGTGACATAGTGAATCTGTATTGTTACATTCTCGATGAGATTGTGCAGCAGTTGCAAGCTGATGTGTCGGAGAACATTAAAGCACACACTCAGGATATTCGTTTTCTTGCCCAGCGCTTCAAGGACAACTACCTGACTAGCAACCAATCTATTTTTGATAAAGACACTTTCGTAGAGACCATCAACATCCTTAAAGAAGCGCTCGACAACATAGACAAGAACACTTATTACAAGGACGCTGACTATTGGGGACTTTACGAAGCCATTGAGACATTCTTGTACGGCGAAATCAATCCCAACCAGAACGATGGTAACTATTGGGGAATGAGGGGATTTTCCCTGCTTTGGGAAGATATGTGCCACACCTAAGTAGCTGGGACTAATTAAATATAAGATGGCATAAAGCCCCTAAACGAAGTTTTCCATTAATCTATGCCTGCTCCCATTCGGATTATCTTAAGCGAAGCAGAGGACTCAAT